>CACZRK010000219.1 GCA_902783515.1 uncultured Coriobacteriaceae bacterium
GCTTGCTTGGCCTGCTGTGCTGACGTCCGATTCTTCCTGGAAACCTATGTGTAGCCTCTTGACTTCATATAGCTGGTCTCCCGTCCGCATGCGTCCCCCATGAGCGCCCCGGCGATCAAGGTGGCGTGATAACACGAGTCCCCATTCCGTGTTATCATGCGCCGAAGAGTAACACAGATTTGCGCTTCGTAATACTCCGATCGCGAAGGAGCCGCACGATGCCCTGCGCCACGTCCGTTCAGACGCCCTCGGAGGCGCGGGTCGCGCGCCTGTCCCCGAGCAGCCCGCGTCACGCCCACGAGCACTCCGTGAAGTCACACCTCGTTGACTACTGGGGCGAGCGCGCGGAGGACTTCGCCGCGCTGCATACCAGGGAGCTCGCCAGCCCCAAGCGCGCCGCGTGGCTCGCCGAGATCGCGCCGCAGCTCACGCGTGCCGGTCGTCCTGCCGGCACGCCCCTGCGCATCCTGGACGCGGGGACCGGCAGCGGGTTTCTCGCGCTCATCCTGGCGGACCTCGGGCACGAGGTGCGGGGCATCGACCTCACGCCCGAGATGATCGAGCAGGCGCGAGCGACGGCACGGCGCCTTGGCTCGTCGGCGACGTTCGAGGTGCGTGACGCCGAGCGGACGGGGTTCGCGCCCGGCAGCTTTGACCTCGTCGTGACGCGCAACCTCACGTGGGCGCTTCCCCATCTCGCGCAGGCCTACGCCCACTGGCACGACCTGCTCGCGCCAGGCGGCGTGCTCGTGAACTTTGACGGCGACTACGCGCATGAGCGCCCCCTGCGCGAGCTCGCCGTCCCCGAGGCGCACGCGCACGCCGGCATCAGCCGCAGCCTGCAGCGCGAATACGAGCACATCAAGGAGCACCTTGCCGCCGGCCAGCTCGCACGACCGGCGTGGGACTTGGAGCTGCTCGCGCAGGCGGGCTTTCACGACGTCGAGCTTGACACGCACCTGAGCGAGCGCCTCTTCGCCGAGCCGGACGACTTCTACAACCCCACGCCGATGTTCCGCATCGTCGCAAGACGCTGAGGACACGGCGCGACGGCGGGCCATGACGGAGACGCCGGGATCCGGGCGCCGCGAGCCTCGATGCGAGGCGGGCGGTCGGGCACCCGACGAGAGGGGACGCAGGATGATCAAGGACGAGAACGTCGCGTACTGGACCGCGCGGGCGGCCACGTATTCCGAGGTCAACAAGGACGAGCTTGCCAACGGGCAGCAAGGCGTCTGGAGCCGCGAGCTGCGCGACCAGATCGCCGACGCGCTGCCATGGACGCGCGAGGACCCGGCGGGCGCGCGCGTACTGGAGGTCGGCTGCGGGCCGGGCTTCCTCGCCATCGTACTGGCGCGGGCGGGGTTCGCGGTGACGGCCGTGGACTACACGCCCGCCATGCTCGAGGCCGCCCGGGCAAACGCGGGCGAGCTCGCCGAGCGCATCGACTTTCGCCAGGCGGACGCCGAGGCGCTCGACCTCCCGGACGCGAGCTTTGACGTCGTCGTGTCGCGCAACCTCACGTGGGACCTCCCGCATCCGCGGGCGGCCTACGCCTCGTGGCTGCGAGTGCTGCGACCGGGAGGCGTGCTGCTGGTCTACGACGCCAACTGGTACGGCCACCTCTTTGACCCCGAGGCGCGCGCCGCGTACGAGGCGGACCGCACTGCCACCGCGCGCGCCGGCGTGAAGGACGAGTACGCGGGAACCGACATCAGCGCGATGGAGCGCATCGCGCGGCGCATGCCGCTCTCGCCCGTCGCGCGTCCTGCATGGGACGCCAAGACGCTCGCCCAGCTCGGCGCGCGGGAGGTCAGGTGCGACGAGCGCGCCTGGGAGCGGGTGTTCTCCGCCGCCGAGCGCGTGAACTACGCCTCCACGCCGATGTTCCTCGTGCGCGCCGTGCGCTAGAGCCTGCGCGCGGGAACCGAAGGGACGGGGATGCCCCGCCCAATCCCGCGGAGCATCCCCCTCGTGCCGGCAGCATCACACGCAGGCGACGGCTTCGCAAGCCGCCCGGGCGCGCCTCCGCAAGGCGCCCCTACACCAGCCCGTGCTCGACGCGGAAGCCGAACTTGCGGTTGTGGTCGTCCATGTGGTCGTCGGGGACGGGCAGGCGATCCTCCGCGGGACGGGCGCTCAGCGTGCGGGCGTGCACGGGGCAGACGAGGCCACACTGGCCGCAGCGCACGCACAGGGCGTTGACCGCGGGATGGTTCGTGTCGTCCATGCTGATGGCGTGCATCGGGCAGCGCTCGACGCAGGCGCCGCACTGGATGCACGCGTCGCGGTCGTAGTTCAGCAGGTAGTTGCTGCAGTTCACGCTGATCGGGAGCTGCGGGAACACGTCGGGGCCGAGCATGGCGTAGCCGCTCAGCACCTTGCAGCACGCGCTGTGGCAGCTGCAGAGGATCTCGCTGTTGCGGGTGTAGCCCATCTGCATGACGAGCCCCTCGTCGATGTTGCGCTGGATGATCTCGCGCGCCTCGTCCTTTGAGATCTTGCGCGCCAGCCCGCGCTCGAGGTAGTACTCGGCCTCCTCGCCGAAGCCCAGGCAGCGCTCCAGATGATGGCCCTGACCGTCCACGGCCTCGCTCTCAAAGACGTTGCGGAACTCCTTGAGCTCCTCGGAGCCGATCGGCGGCACGTCGGCGCCGGCGCTGACGTTGTCCGTCAGGCTGCAGATGCACGGCAGGACGCAGATCGTGTCGTAGCGATCGAGCATCTCCTCCCAGTCGTTGCAGGGCAGCACGCGGTCGTCGGCGACGACGTCCTTATCGCACGGGACCGAGTAGTAGATCGGCGTGCCCGAGGTCATGACGCCGCCGCTCGCCCCGTTGGCGATGAGCTTCTGGACGTAGACGTCGTTCTCCTTCGGGTCGTAGATGCGGCCCACGGAGTACTCCCAGAAGCCGTGGTAGATGGGCAGGTGGTGATAGTAGTCGCCGCCCGTGCGCGCAAGGTGGCAGATCAGCCCGCGAGCGGCGAGGTCGCCGCAGATGGCGGCGCACTCCTCCACCGTCCGGTCGCTCGCCTCGGCGTACTCGTAGACCGAGAAGACCTTGCCCCACGGCATCTCCAGGCAGTGCCGCGCAGCCTCCTCGTCGTCGTCAAAGAGGTTCTGCAGATACTCGGCGAAGTCCGCGAGGTGCTCGTCGGCCTCCTCCAGCGTCGCCGCCTTGAGCAGGCCGCCACCGTAGGTGTTCATGAGGGTCGCGAGTCTGACCCAGGTCTCCCCCGCCGTCGTGCCGTCGCTGGCGGTCAGCTCGTGCGCCGCGTCGACCATGTCGCGACGGATCTTGTTGAGCTGCTCGAGCGTGAGCGTCGTGCCGCCACGGTCGGCATAGCGCTGCGGGTCGTCGGTGAGCCATCCCGTCGACATTCCCTCGGGAAAGCCGTCCGCCGCCGCGGACGCGTCCCCGGCTTCCTCGGCGCCGCCCTCGCTCGCGAGCGCCCGCGACGCGATCCCCGACACCGCAAGCGCGGCGGTGGCGCCAACAAACGTGCGACGGCTCATGTCCCTCTCCATGGTGTCCCCTCTCCCCCGCGCGGCCGCCCCCCGGCAGCCGCGCAACGGCTTTGCGGCGGATCGCGTTGTCAGCTGCCATTCGGCGCATGCGACCCGACTTCATAATTTCTACATGGGAGAGTATCCACCCGAGCATAAGGCCCGCGGAAGTCTCAAAACGCTATGATGGTATGAACGAAATAGTTCATGCGATGCTGGTCCATGCACCGCATGTCGAGACGGTCGCGATGCCATGCGCAGAGGGGAGGGCGACTGTCGTGTACGACCGCCATCTGGAGAGCTTCGTCAAGACAGCCGAGCTCGGGAGCTTCGCGAAGGCGGCGAGGGACCTCTACATCTCGCCAAACGCCGTGATCAAGCACGTCAACCTGCTCGAGCGCGACCTCGGCCTCACGCTGTTCACGCGCGGCAGCACGGGCGTCGCGCTCACCCCCGCCGGTGAGGAGATCTATCGCGCCGCCGTCCGCATCATTGCCGACGCGCACGAGGCGGTCGCCCGTGCCCGCCAGCGCGCCGGCGCCCGGCGCGCGCCCGTCCGCCTCGCCGTCTCCGCGATGCGCACGTCCGCCCGCATCAGACGGCTGCTCGCCAGTGCGACGCTGCACCACCCGAACATCTCGGTCGAAGTCGTGCAGATGCGTGACGACGTCGCAAGCCTACAGGCGAGCACCGAGGTGCTCGGCGCCGAGTACGACGTCCTTCTGAGCGTTCTGCCGGCGCTCGTGTCGGTCTGGGCGGGGCATCGCGTCGAGGCCCGCGTGCTCTACGAGTCACCCGCGAGCTTCCTCGTGCCGCTGGGACATCGCCTGGACACGGCCCCGTCGCTCGGCATCGCCGACCTGCAGGGCGAGACGCTCGCGCTGCAGGCGCGCGGGTACACGGACGTCTCGGACCGCATTCGAGAAGACATCCTGCGGCGCGGGCTCGCGATCGAAGTTGTCGACATCATCCCCTACGACATGGGCGGTCTCAACAAGGCGCTGCGCGACAACGACCTGGTCATGAGCTGCGACGAGTTCTCCGAGGCGCACCCGTCGTTCGTCAACGTGCCATGCTCGGACGGCTACGCGTACCCCATCTGCCTGATGTACGCGCGCACCGCCGACGCAGGCGTGCGCGAGCTCGTGGACGCGCTCGTGAACGAGGCACGCGGTAAGGAGCCCCGAATGGAGGAGACGAGCGCGACGTCGTAGCGGCGGCGCGGCGCACCCGATCTGGTGCGCCGCGCGCTCGCTTGTAAGGCCTAGTGCTCGCTTGTAAGGCCTAGTGCTCGCTTGTAAGGCCTAGTGCTCGCTTGTAAAGCCTAGTGCTCGCTTGTGAACGTGTCCGCGGCAAGCTTGCCGAACACGACCGTGTCCACGACGGCGTTGCCGCCCAGGCGGTTCGCACCGTGGATGCCGCCGGTGACCTCGCCGGCCGCGTACAGGTTGGCGAACTTCTCGCCGGACCCCTGCATGACGTGCCCCTCGGTGTCAATCGTCACGCCGCCCATCGTGTGGTGGACGCATGCCTGGCGCGGCGTCGCGACCCACGGGCCGTTCTCGAGCTTCGTGCTGAACAGCGTGCGACCGAGCTCGTCGTTGCCGCTGTCGACGGCCTCGTTGAACGTGTCCACCGTCGCCTGCAGCGTGGCGGGGTCCATCCCGAGCTTCTTCGCGAGACCCTCCAGCGTGTCATCCCAGACGATGTAGCCGTTGTCGTTCAGGTAGTCAAACGTGAAGCCGTCGGCGCTGCGCCACGCGGGATCGTGAATGTCCTTGTACAGCGAGCCGTCGCCGGACTCCAGCATGTAGAACATCTTGTCGGGCTGGTCGAGCACGCCCAGGCAGATCTTGTCGCGACGGCCGTCCTCCTGCACAAATCGCTCGCCGTTCTTGTTGATGAAGATGATCTGGTCGGTACCGTTCACGTCGCGCGGCGGGTACTTGGTCAGCTGGCCATTCTGCGTGTTGCCCAGGTAGAGCAGCTGGATCTGGTCCATGTCGGTGAACGACGCGCCCGCCTTGTCGGCCATGGTGATCCCGTCGCCCTGCGAGCAGGTGAAGCGGTTCGTCGTCGCGGTGGTCGAGAGGTCAGGCCACTTGCCGCTCGTGTTGTGCTCCTGGACCATCTTCGCGTTGGCGGAGAAGCCGCCGGTGGAGAGGACCACGCCCTCCTTGGCCGTCACCGTGAACTCCTTGCCGGTGTGATTGTCGGTCGCCTTGACCGCCGTGACCTTGCCGCCCTCGGACTCGAGCGCCGTCGCCGTCGCCTCGGTGATGACGGTGATCTTGTCGGCATACGACGGCAGGGCCGTGCCGTACGTGCTGATCATGCCCGTGCCCATCGGCATCGTGGAGGTGTGCGTGCGCTGCCACAGCGAGCCGGCGCCCTGGCCGATCTCGTCGTTGAACTTCATGCCCAGGTCCTCAAGCCAGGTCAGGCCGTCGTAGGCGTTGTAGCACAGCACCTTCACGAGCTCGGGGTCGGCCACCATGTCGCCGTTGATCCA
>CACZRK010000220.1 GCA_902783515.1 uncultured Coriobacteriaceae bacterium
GATAGGACGGCGACGCGTCGGCGTGCGGCGTGGGTCTCGTGCCGCACGCCGACCAACGTCAAAACTCAGGGTTTTGTGTGCGCGTTAAAATTAAAGATCACTAACTCATGCACTGACTGGCATCAGGCCGCAGGAGGTGCATGGTGGACGCGCTGCTCGAGGTCACGGGTCTCAAGAAGGGTTACGGAGAGGGCGGCGCGCACGTCGACGTGCTGCGGGGCATCGACGTCAGCATCGGCCGGGGCGAGCTCTGCGTCCTGCTCGGGCCGTCGGGCTCGGGGAAGTCGACCTTCCTCAAACTCATCGGTGGCCTGAAGCGCGCGGATGCCGGGTCCATTCGGGTGGGCGACGTCGACCTCACCTCGCTGTCTGATCGCGGCCTCGGCGAGTGCCGCCGCACGACCCTCGGCTTCGTCTTCCAGTTCTACAACCTCGTGGAGGACCTCACGATCCGCGAGAACATCGAGGTCTGCCAGTGCCTCGCGGACGACCCGCTGGACGTGGACGGGCTGCTCCGCTCCCTGGGGCTCTGGGACCAGCGGGACAAGTTCCCGCCGCAGGTCTCGGGCGGGCAGCAGCAGCGATGCTCCATCGGCCGCGCCCTGGTGAAGAAGCCCCGGCTCCTGCTGTGCGACGAGCCCACGGGCGCGCTGGACTACGAGACCTCGAAGGAGATCCTCGCCCTGATCGAGCGGGTCTGCCGCGAGCATGGGTGCACGACGGTCGTCGTCACCCACAACGCCGCGATCGGCCGGATGACGACCAGGCGCCTGCACCTGCGGGAGGGCACTCTCGTGGAGGACGTGACCAACCCCTCCCCCGTCAGTGCGCGCGACCTTGCGTGGTAGGGGACCGTGATGTGCAACCCCCTGAACAGGCGCCTCGGACGGCAGCTTGTCCATGACGCGGGCAGATACCTGGGAATCTTCGCGCTGCTGCTCGTGACGATCGCGGTCATCTCGGGGTTTCTCGCGACGCTGTCCTCCATCCGTGGGATCCTGAGCGGCATGGACCTCGCGGACGCCGGCGCCACGGTGACCGACCTGCTCGACCGCGACCAGAACCAGGGCATCAGCTACCTCACGACGGACATGCAGGGCGACGGCGCCATGTACACGACGTTCCTCTACGCCCTGATCGCCATCATGGCCCTCATCTTCGTCATCCTCACCAACGCGACCATAGAGAAGGAGTCGTCAGTCATCGGGACACTGCTCGCCTCGGGGTGGCGCAAGAGCGAGATCCTGCGCCACTACCTGCTCCTGCCCGCCCTCGTGGGGCTCGTCGCCTGCGTGCTGGGCAACGTGCTGGGCTACACGCTGATCCCGGACGTGACGCAGGCGCTCTACTACAACTCCTACAGCATCCCGCCCTTCCACATGACCTGTGACGTCAGGACGTTCGTGATGACCTCGGTCGTCCCCTGCGCCATGCTCGTCGGCGTCACCCTCGTCGGGCTCGCCCGCAAGCTCCGCGCGACTCCGCTCGCCTTCCTTTGCCACGAGGTCTCGCGCGGCAGGCGCTACCGCGGCCCGCGCCTCCCCGCACGGCTCGGGTACGCGAGCCGCTTCAGAATCCGCCTGCTCGCGAGGAACGCCCCCACGCTCGTCACGCTCTTCCTGGGGGTCACCGCCAGCAGTTTACTCGTGCTGTTCTCGCTGAGCCTGCTGCCGATGTTCGTCAGCTACGCGAACGGCGTCGCCACCTCCCTGCCCACCGGCCACGTCTACGTCCTCAAGGCACCGTACGAGCTGGAGATGACCGATCGCCAGCAGCAGCTTCGCGACCAGGTCGCGCGGCTGCTCGGCATCGCCGCCGGGGCGGACGCGCTCGCCGACGAGGTGGGCAAGCTGCGAAGCGTCTCCGCGCTGCTGCCGGGCGGGGCCAAAGACCTCGTCGACGCCATGGACGAGCTCCTGACGGCGGCGAGCGAGGCGGGGCTCGCCGACATCGCGGACGACCTGGCTTTAGACCTGCACCCGGTCACCGCTGACGACGTCAACTCCCCGGAGGCGATCGACCAGGCCGAGAAGCTCTGCCTCGCCTCGCTCCAGACGCCGCGCCGGATGGGCGCGGGCATGGAGGACGTGACGGTCTACGGCATCCAGGAGGGCTCGCGATACTGGACCGACGTCGACGTCTCCGACGGTCGCGTCGTGGTGGGTGCCGGGCTCCTGGAGAAGTGCGGCCTGCGCGTCGGCGGCACGATCGTGCTCCATGACAGGTACGCCGACGCGAACTACGCCCTCACGATAGGCGGGGCGAACGGCAACGACGCCGGCACGAGCGTGTACATGAGCCGAGAGACGTACGTCGAGACGTTCGGGAAGCCTGACGACTGGTTTGACGCCTACGCGAGCGACGAGGCGCTGACGATCGATCCCGACTACCTCTCGTCCACGACCACGCCCGAGCAGATGCGGTCGCTCGCCGACCAGATCCTGGACTCCTTTGACGGCATCGTGCAGCTGCTCCTCGTGGCTGCCGCGCTCGTGTTCTTCGTGCTGATGTACCTGCTCACCAAGACCGTTCTGGACCACAGCGCGCGGTCGATCGCGTACATGAAGGTCTTCGGGTACCGCGACCGCGAGATACGCAGGCTCTACCTGAGCTCGATCACGCTGACGGTCGCCCTCGCGCTCGTGCTGTCGCTGCCCCTCACCATGTGGTGCGTGCGCGCCGTCACCGACGCGATCATGCTCTCCTACTCCGGCAACTTCGTGATGACGTACTCGCCGACGGTCGTCGCCGAGGACCTTGCGATCGGGTTCGGGACCTACCTCGTCGTGACGCTGCTGCACATGCGGCGCATCAAGCGGGTCCCTCTGGAGCTGGCGCTCAAGACGCAGGAGTAGGCGACCGGGGTCGGAAACGACGAGGCGCGCCGCGACCGGGTGGGTTGACGACCCCCGGTCGCGGCGCGCCATTCGCCGCCCGGGGGCGCGCACGCCCCCGGGATGCGCGGTCGCAGCCTACATGAGCTTGCAGACGTTGCGCGCGAACGTCGAGGGGTCCTCCACCGGCAGCCCCTGCACGAGCAGCGCCTGGTCAAGCAGCACGTCGGCGTAGAGCGCCAGGCGGTCCTTGCCGTCGTCGCCCGCGGCCTGTGCGTCAACGAGCTTCTGGAAGACCGGGTGGCTCGCGTTCAGCTCAAGCACGCGCTGCGCCTTCGGGGCGCCCATGGCGCCGGGCTCCTGCGACATGATGTGGTCCATCTGCAGGGACACGGGGCCGCTCGCCGAGATGGTCGCCGGCGTGTCGGCGGACATGCCCGCGGCGATCTTGACCTCGCTCACCTTGTCGCCGAGCGCGGCCTTCAGCGCGTCGAGCAGGTCCTTGTGCTCGTCGGCGGCCTTCTCGGCGCTCTGCTTCTCCTCGTCAGTCGCGAACTGCAGGTCCGCGGTCGCGACGTTGGCGAACTCCACGTCGCGCTCATCCGTGCCCTTGTGCTCGGAGTCGCCGCTGACGGCAGGCATGTGGTAGGCGTGCATGGCTGAGATCATGAACTCGTCCACGTCCTGGGTGCACAGCAGGACGTCGTAGCCATGCTCGAGGGCAGCCTTCACCTGCGGCATCTGCGCCAGCTGGTCGCGCGACTCACCGGCGGCGTAGTAGATCTTGTCCTGGCCGTCTGCCATCGCGCCCACGTACTCGCGCAGCGTGACCATCTTCTGGTCGCGGGCGCTCCAGAACAGCAGCAGGTCGGCGAGCTCTCCCGCCTTCATGCCGTAGCTCGCGTAGATGCCGAACTTCAGGCCGCGGCCGAAGTTCTCAAAGAACTTCTCGTAGCCGGCGCGATCGGTGTCGCGGAACTTCTCAAGGTCGCTGTGGATCTGCTTCTCCACATGCTTGGCGATGGCCTTGAGCTGGGAGTTCTGCTGCAGCGTCTCACGGGAGATGTTCAGCGAGACGTCCGGGCTGTCCACGATGCCGCGCACGAAGTTGTAGTAGTCCGGGACGAGCTCCTCGCACTTCTCCTTGATGAGCACGTTGGAGGAGTACAGCGCCAGCCCCTTCTTGTAGTCCTTGCTGTAGAGGTCAAATGGGGCGACCGACGGGATGAAGAGCAGGCCGTCGTAGCTGATGCGACCCTCCGCGTGGAACGAGATCGTGCGCGCAGGCTTCGCGTAGTCGTGGAACGTCGCCGTGTAGAACTCGTCGTAGTCCTTCTGCTCGACCTCGGACTTGTTCTTCTCCCAGATCGGCTTGATGGAGTTGACGGTCTCCAGCTCGGTGTAGCTCTCGTACTGCGGCTTGTAGTCATCGCCGGCGTCCTCGGGCTTCGGCAGCTCGCGACGCTTGGTGACCTCCATCTTGATGGGATGGCGCACGTAGTTGGAGTACTTGCGGACGAGCTCCTTCAGGCGCCACTCGGACAGCAGCGCGTCGGTGTTGTCCTCCTCGCTGGAGGGGCGCAGGAACAGCGTGATGACGGTGCCGTGGTCGCCGACGCCGGCAAGCTCCTCCTCCGTCGCGGGCTCGATCGTGTAGCCGGCCACGCCGTCGGACTCCCAGGCAAACGCCTCGTCGGCACCGAAGGCACGGCTCACGACGCGAACCTTGGACGCAACCATAAAGCTTGAGTAGAACCCTACACCGAACTGACCGATGATGTCGACAGCATCACCCTGAGCCTCAGCGTTATCCTTCTTGAACTGCTCGCTGCCGGAATGCGCGATCGTGCCCAGGTTGTGGTCGAGCTCGTCCTTGGTCATGCCGATGCC
>CACZRK010000221.1 GCA_902783515.1 uncultured Coriobacteriaceae bacterium
ACCCACGGTAGTCGCCACGGTCGCCGTAGTCGCGACGATCCGAGCGATAGCCGCGGCCGCCACGATCCTCGCGGTCACCATAGCCGCGGCTGTCGCCACGAGCCTCACGATACCCGCGATCCTCGCGGCCGCCGTACCCGCGGCGATCATCCCGGCGATCCTCGCGGTCGCCGTAGGAGCGGCGGTTGTCGCGGTACCCGCGATCACCGCGACGGTCGTCCCGATCGCCGTACCCACGGTGATCATCGCGATACCCGCGGCGGTCGTCCCGATCCCCGTATCCGCGGCGGTCGTCGCGATCCCCGTAGGAGCGCCGGTCGTCTCGACGATCCTCACGGTCGCCGTACCCACGCCGGTCGTCTCGACGATCCTCACGGTCGCCGTACCCGCGCCGGCCGTCTCGACGATCCTCGCGGTCGCCATAGCCGCGCCGGTCGTCACGATCGCCATACCCACGTCGGTCGTCACGGCGGTCGTCGCGATACCCACGGCCGTCATCTCGGCGGTCGTCCCGATCCCCGTAGCCGCGACGGTCGTCGCGATCGCGAGGCGCACGATCGTCGCGGGAGCGGCCGTCCTGCGTACGATAGCCGCGCTCGCCGTTGTACCCGCCCGAGCGCATGCGGCTCTTGGAGTCGGAGCCGCGACGACTGCCAAAGCGGTAGCCGCTCATGTCATGGATGCGGCCAGGTCGCAGGTCGCGGTCATCGTCGTCGTAGCGCGCCTCGGTGTGCTCGGGCACCTCGCGCCTGTGGCGATAGCCCCAGTCGTCATCACGCGCGTACGCGTCGGCACCGTCTCGCTCGTCATACGGCTCGGCCGCACGGCGATCGCCGTCCTCGGCGGGCGCCTCCGGTTCCTGATCGACGTCCTCGCCGTTCGCGGCGCGCTCGGCGGCCAGACGCGCGGCCTCCTCTTCCTCGCGCATGCGCTTGAGCATCTTCGGGCTGATGACGCCCTCGGGCCAGCGACGCACCACGTTGTTCTGCTTGCCGCGCTTGTAGAGCAGATGGCCGTCGTTGTCCTGCTTGCGGCCGACGCCCATGTACTCCTCCACCTTGAAGACGGCAAGCTCGCCGTCCGCGTTCACGTTGGCGTCCATGCGACGCGAGTAGTTCTCGGCGTCGTACTCGGAGACCATGAGGTGACGGGGGTTGCCCTGGCGGTCAAAGTCGATGCGGCACTGCAGGTACGGGAAGGCGTCAAGGTTGCGCGTCGTCTCGATGAAGAGGTGGGTCGGGGTGCGGGCCGGCTCGCCGTGCGCGTCCAGCTCGTTGTACTCGACGTGCGTGAACGCCCAGCCGTCGGCGGCGAAGTCGACCTTCACGGTCTCCAGGCGCGCGAAGCCATGGTGCGAGAGGCTCTCCGCCTGCTCGAGCAGGCGGTTCACCAGGATGGCCGCGCGGGCGAGCGCGTCGAGCGCCGCGGCCTCCTCGGCGCCGGGAACGGGCTCCGGCAGCACGGCGAACTCGACCGCCGTCGGCGCGAGACGCTCGGGTGCCTTGGGGGTCTCGGCGTCCCCGCCGCCAATCTCGTCGTCGCCCAGGACGTCGTCGCCGGCGATGATCGCGTCGTCGTCATCGTCACGGTACAGCGCGTCCCCGTCATTCGCGTCGTCGGAGAAGGCGTCGTCGATGATGTCGTCAGCGACCGCGGCGTCGCCGTTAGCGGCGTCGGCGATCGCGTCCGACCCAGCACCCTCGGTCTCGGGCTCGTCCGCAGTCCGCTCGTCCTCGACCGGCTCCTCGGCGGACGCGAGTTCGTCCGCAGGCTGCTCGTCCGCGACCTCGGGCTCCGGCTCCGGCTCCGGCTCCACGATCGTCGGCTCCGGCAGCGCGCTCCCCGTCGACCAGAACGCGTAGGTCATGCGCACGGCGTCGTCCATGCGGACGGTGCCGACCGGCAGCAGGCCGCCGACGCCCTTCGGGAACGTCGGCGACTCGCGGTCGATCGGCAGCACGAAGCGTGCCGGCGAGAGCTCCACGCGGCTCGTGCCATACTTGGCGTTGCTGCCCAACAGATTCATATGCGTCTCCCCTGCTGTGGCCGTCCGGCCACGCCGTCTTGGATGCTCGATGAACGTTCACGATCGGACAATGATACGTCCTCGGCGCCGTGCCGTCGGCGCAGGCACGGCGCCCGAACAATTCCACGCAATCGCACGCCACGACGCAGGGATCCGCCCGCGGCGCGCGGATCAGTGATGGAACAGGCGCAGGCCCGTGAAGCACATCGCGATGCCGTACGCGTCCGCCGTCTGGATCACGTTGTCGTCGCGGATGGAACCGCCGGGCTGAGCCACAAACTCAACACCGGA
>CACZRK010000222.1 GCA_902783515.1 uncultured Coriobacteriaceae bacterium
GCGACCTTGTCGTCGCTCGAGGCCGACCGATCGCGCGTCTGCACGGATGCGTTGCTCGCGCTCGCGCACCCGGCAACGACAAGTGCCGCTGCCAGCATCACGGCAACCGGTGCCTTCCTGAGACACACACTCATCGACAATCTCCTTGATCGCTGCGCGGGCGCGGCGGCCTCCACCACGCGCGACGGCACGTCCTTCGTCACCGGGATACATTGTGGCGGATCAGCATTCTGAGTGCAACGGCGATGCACCGCAGGTGACGGACGTAAAGTACGTCCGGCAGCCCCGATGTTAGTTAGCTAGGTCAACGTCGGAAGTCGGAGAGCATGCGTCGCTGTACGCATCTTACCGTCGCGCGGCAAGGAGCTCGCCAACAACGCCGAGGTGAATGCACGCTACGATGCATCTCTCGAGTCAACGACCGGCTGCCGCTTTTCAGATTTGCCTCCGCCAGCGCAAACGCTTACCCTGGTCACCATCGATCACGGCATGCATACGGAAAGAGCTGCGCAAATGTCAGAACTCGTGCCCGGCCTCTATGAGCGACTCATCACCTCGGATCTACGCGCAACGATCGAGCGGCTCCCTGACGGCATGCTCGCTGACAGCGCCCCGATCGCCCGTGCCGAGGTGCCCGAGGTGCTGGCGGCGTATGTTGCTGGTCTCGTCCAGAAGTCGCTTGCCGACATCTCCAAGGGAACCGACCAAGCCGCGTTTGTCAACGCAATCGTGAGAGCCATCAATCAGAACTGCCCCACGACATCCGCGTCGCCCTCATCACCCTGCGCGCTACCCGGGGCTGTCCCAACCAGCGAGGATCCTGCGCAGCTCCTGTCGCTTATCGATACGAACGCCGTCGTGCCCAGCGCAGACATCCTGTACAAGGATGACTCCAAGACCAAGCCGATCCTCGTGCGCCCGAAGACCTCCGTCGCGCAGAGCTCGCTGTTCACCGGCTCTGCGCACGAGCCCCAGCTCATGAGCGAGATCCGCAAGGAGATCGCTACCGCCGACCGCATCGACCTGCTCGTGTCGTTCATCAAGTGGAATGGCCTGCGCCAGATGTACGACGCGCTGCAGACGTTCACCGAGCGCGGAGGCAAGCTGCGCGTGATCACGACGACCTACATCGGCGCGACGGACCCCAAGGCGGTCCAGAAGCTCGCCGAGCTGCAGAACGCGCAGGTCAAGATTTCGTATGACACACAGCGTGCGAGGCTGCATGCCAAGGCGTACGTCTTTGTGCGCAAGACGGGCTACACCACGGCATACGTCGGCTCATCGAACATCTCCGTGCCCGCGCTCACCAGCGGCCTCGAGTGGAACGTCAAGATCGCGCGTCAGGACATGGCCGACACGCTCGATAAGATCCAGGCGACGTTCGAGTCATACTGGGCGGACGACGATGACTTCGAGCTGTTCGATGCATCGCAGGTCCAGCGACTCCGCAGCGAGATCGAGCGGCAGCGCACGGGCAAGAGGAAAGAGGATGATGGGACCGCGGCGTATCCGTTTGAGATCCGCCCCTATCCCTACCAGCAGGCCATTCTCGACAAGCTCCAGGCCGAGCGCGAGGTGCACGGCAACAGCCGGAACCTCGTCGTCGCAGCGACGGGCACGGGCAAGACCGTCATCGCCGCATTCGATTATCGTAGGTTCCGCCGCGCCCAGGCAGAGCTCGGCGGCGCAGCGACAGGCCACACTACCAGATTGCTCTTCGTCGCGCATCGCGAGGAGATCCTCAAGCAGAGCCTTTCCTGCTTCCGTGGCGTGTTGCACGATCAGAACTTCGGCGAGCTCTTCGTTGGCGACCACCACCAGCCCAGCAGCCTGAGCAACGCGTTCGTCTCGATCCAGACGCTCAACGCACGCGACCTCGCGGGCACGCTGCCGGCTGATTACTACGATTTCATCGTCGTCGACGAGTTTCACCATGCCGCTGCGAAGTCCTATCAGAAGCTGCTCGAGCATTTTGAGCCACGCGTGCTCCTCGGCCTCACGGGCACGCCCGAGCGCATGGACGGCAAGAGCGTCCTCGACTACTTTGACGGTCGCATCGCAGCCGAGATCCGTCTGCCCGAGGCAATCGATCGAAAGATGCTCTGCCCGTTCCAGTACTACGGTGTGTCTGACCTTGAGGAAACCGACCTGAGCGGCCTTCGTTGGACGCGCGGCGGTTACGAGAAATCGGACCTTGAGACCATCTACGTCTTCAACCGCGGCGTGGCCGAGCGCAGAGCTCGCCTCGTGGCAAGCTCCGTGGAAAAGTACGTGGATGACATTGCCGACGTGCACGGCCTGGGCTTCTGCGTCAGCATCGAGCACGCCAAGTTCATGGCCGAGCGGTTCAACGCATATGGGATCTCCTCCATCAGCCTCACGGGTGAAAGCGATGCCGACGCGCGCGCAAGTGCTGCCCGCAAGCTTGTGCATGGCGAGATAACGTTCGTCTTCGTCGTTGACCTCTACAACGAGGGCGTGGACATCCCCGAGGTCAACACCATCCTCTTCCTCCGCCCGACCGAGTCGCTCACCGTGTTCTTGCAACAGCTCGGTCGTGGCCTGCGCAACGCGCCAGGCAAGGACTGCCTCACCGTTCTGGACTTCATCGGCAATGCAAACAGGCACTACAACTTTTCCGAGAAGTTCGCTGCGCTCCTCTCCCGCAGTCATCAGAGCGTACGCACGGAGCTCGAGGAGGGCTTTCCGTCAGTCCCCAAGGGCTGCTACATCCACCTCGAGCGCGTCGCTATGGAGCGCGTGATCGAGAACATCAGACATGCGGTATCAAACCGCCCGGCGATCATCAGGGCTCTCGAGACGTTCGCGGACGACACCGGCCTGCCGCTTACACTCGCCAACTTCCTGCGCGCCTACGACCTGGACGTGCACGCGGTTCTGAAGGGAGGGAAGCTCGGGGATAGCTTTGCGCGCTTGTGCGTCAGGGCTCATGTCCGCAACGACTTCAGCGAGTCAATCGAGGAGGACCTCACCGCGGCCCTCGCGCGCATTGCGCAGATCGACTCGCGTCGCTGGCTCGCGTTCCTCATCAACGAGGTCTTTGTGTCTGACGAGCCCCTGACGGAAGCGGCGTACGCCCGACTCGCATCCTCAGAGCTTGCGCGCGCCATGCTCAACATGTTCCAGGTGACCATCTGGCCCAAGTCGTTCGAGGACGCCACGCTGCGCAGCCGCTACCCCTCGCCGCGCGTGTGGATCAACGAGATCCGCTCGTGCCCCGTCATGCGAAAGGAGCTGCTTGAGCTTCTGAACTACGACCTCGGTCGCATCGACTTCATCGACAAGCCCGTGGACCTGGGCACGCCGGGCCACGTTGTCCCCGCATGCCCGCTGGATCTGCACTGCAGCTACTCGCGCGACCAGATCCTGGTCGGCCTCGGGTTCATGAAGCCCACCACGGTGCGCGAGGGCGTGAAGTGGCTGGAGGATCGCAACATGGACGTACTCCTTAACACCCTGAACAAGTCTGAGAAGGACTATTCGCCCACCACGATGTACCAGGATTACGCTGTCAATGAGCGGCTGTTCCACTGGCAGAGTCAGTCGACGACCAGCGATGTCTCCCCCACGGGCCAGCGCTACATCAACCACAAGAAGCGCGGCTCGCACGTGCTTCTATTCGCTCGCGAGTACGCCAAGAACAAATTTGGGATTACGGACACGTTCACGTTCCTCGGCCTCGTCGACTATGTGTCGCACGAGGGCTCGAAGCCGATGAGCATCCTCTGGCGTCTACGCGAGCCAATGCCGGCGAAGTTCGTGCCCGCGGCGAGGAAGCTCATCGCATAGAGGCTCACGACCCTGGCTGCTCGGCCTCATAATGCTCCACCGCATAGGCGATCTGCTCGTCAAACCGCTCGATGGCCCGCCTGCTCAGGGCCCAACCCGGCGGCAGCATGTCAAAGGCGTGCGCGTCGCAGCGGTACACGTCGACCTTGGCCCGCACGCCAGCCCACCTGAGATTCTCGACGTACTCAAGAGTTTCGGAATAAAGCGGCTCGCCGTCGCCCACGAAGGTATAGGCGGCCGGCAGGCCCGCACAATCGTGCTGCCGGGAGGGCGACGCATAGGGAGAGGCCCGCGGGTCTTTGGCGTGTTTGCGCAGGTACAGACGCCGCCCCAGATGATTGCGCCACGTGCTCCACACATGTCCGTGGCTGTGTGCCGAGCTGGCCGTATCGAGGTTCGAAAGCATGGGGTACAAGGGCGCCTGAAACGCCACGCGCACGTCGCCGCGGCCCCGGGCAGCCACGCACACGGCGGCGGCCAAGCCGCCCCCGGCGCTCCCCCCCCACGAATATCTGGCTGCTGTTCACGCCCAGCTCCCGCGCATGGTCGCGCAAAACAGCAGCGCCTGCCAGCAGTCGTCAAAGGCAGCTGGATGGGGAGCCTGCCACGCCAGCCGGTATCCGGGAGAGATGACCACGGCACCGTGGTCTCTCACGATATCCATGGCGCGCGACCCAAAGACAATCTCCTTCATCCCCAGAGCATATATGCCATTCTCGCAGATGGGGCACCGCGCTGCTTGGCGCCCTGGGCCGTCGTACGAAACGCCCAATCGAGTCGCCGTCGCATGCGCAAACGCGCGAACGTGCGACGGCGCACGGACGCGGGATAGTACAATCGTTTGCAGTCCACAACACTCTCTGGAGGCCCCATGGACGCCACCGAACGCATAAACACCGTCAGCCGCGACGAGCGCGGGGTCATTGTCGCACCGAACGCCCTGCTCACTGACCCTTCGGGCGACATGCGCGTGGGCACCGGGAGCGACTGGTTCCCCGAGGTGTTCGACCGTGGGGTCTTTGTCGACAAATCGCTGCTCATCCGTGACGTCATCATGGGCAGCCAGGCCGTGCTGTTCTGCCGGCCCCGGCGCTTCGGCAAGACCCTGGGTGCCACCATGCTCAAGGACTTCTTCGAGTGTGCGCCGCTCGCTGACCCCCTGGCGCGCTCCCGCTTCGAGCGCCTCACCATCTGGGAGGTCGACGGTGGGAGGTGGCGTGCCCACCAGGGCCGTCATCCCGTGGTCATGCTCTCGCTCAAGGGCGCCCAGGGCGACACCTGGGAGGAGATGCGCGCGTCACTGGCGCTGCTGGTATCCATGGAGTTCGAACGCCATCGCTATGTTGCGGAGTCCGCCGCGCTCAGCCCCTCGGAGCGCGGCTGGTTCCAACGCGTCGCCGACGGAACAGCGAGCGTCGCCGAGCTTGAAGGGTCCCTGCGCTTGCTCACCGACCTGCTGGCGCGCCACCACGGGCAGGCCTGCATGGTCATCGTGGACGAGTACGACGCCCCCATCACCCATGCCCGCGCGCACGGGTTCTACGACCAGGCCGTCCAGTTCATGCGCGGATGGCTCAGCAACGCACTCAAGACCAACCCATCGCTGGCGCACGGCGTGCTCACGGGCGTTCAGCGCATCTCCAAGGAATCCATCTTCTCGGGGCTCAACAACATCAAAGTGAACACTCCCCTGAACACCTCCTCCGACGAGCGCTTTGGCTTTACGCAGGCGGAGGTCGCGGCGCTGGCGGCGTATACGGGTCATGCCGAGAAAACCGGTGAGCTCAAAGCCTGGTACGACGGCTACCGCTTTGGCGACGTTGACGTCTACAACCCCTGGTCGGTCCTCTCCTACCTCTCAGAGGGCTGCGTCGCCCAACCGTATTGGACCAACACGTCAGGCAACTCGGTGTTGGCGGAGGCGCTGGCCAGCGAGGACGACGACACCGTAGCGGATCTGCTCGACCTGCTGAATCCCAGAGCCACGGTCGACCAATGGATCGACCCTAACATCGCCTATGGCGACATCGGGCGGCAAACCGGGGCCCTGTGGAGCGTGCTCTACATGAGCGGCTACCTCACCACAGACGACACGGCATTCCCCGAGGACCCGTCCCGTCTACGCCCGCTGCGCGTGCCCAACGCCGAGGTGCGCGGAGTGTTTGGCCGCGAGGTGGCAGACCGTGCGCGCTCCGTCGCTGGTAGCACCCGGCGACTTAGGGGGCTTCACGCCGCCATTGCGGCCGGTGATGCGGCATCGCTCGAACGCGAGCTTGGGCCCATTCTGCGAGATTCCGCGAGCTATTACGACCTCACCAGCGAAAACGCCTGCCATATGCTGCTGTTCGGCCTGCTCTTTGGGATGCCCGGCTATGGCGACCCGCTTTCGAACCGCGAGGGCGGGTACGGGCGCTTTGACATTCGCCTGGAGCCGTCGGCCGCGCCTGCCGCAGACGGACAGGTGCCCCTCATCGTCATCGAAGTCAAGTTCCTCGGCACCGAAGCGTCGTCCGAACGGCTTGCGAAGGCAGCCGACGAAGCCCTGGGGCAAATTGCGCGGCGCGCGTACGACGCTGACGCCCCCTCAAGCCTGCGCTGGGGCATGGCGTTCGCGGGCAAGAAGATGGCTGCCGCCTGCGAGCGGCAGAGCACGAAAGGCGCGCGCCGGCGGTGACGAGCGCGGTAGGCAAGAGCGGCGGTACGGCACCATAGACGCTGCGTTCAAGTACGCTGTCAGGCGGATATTTACGTCGGTAATATCCGACATAATCTCTTTACTGTCAGATATATCCGACGTATTCTTGGGATACGCACACCCCAGTCCCAAGGAGCACGCATCCCATGAAACGCCCGCTGTCCATGAAGGTCAAGCTCTCGGCGAAGCAGATCGGCGAGCAGCTTTCCACCTGGCGACGCCTGAGCGGCATCACCTCCGAGGAGCTCGCCGACAAGGCGGCGGTGTCTCGCGACACCATCTCGCGCCTGGAGCACGGCGATCCGTCGGTGAGCCTCGGGACGTTCCTCAGCGTGCTGCGCGCGTATTCGATCCTGGATGACGTGGTGGACGCGACAGACCCCTACCAGAACGACTACGGTCAGGCGCGCGCCGACCAGCTGCTCCCCCAGCGGGTCAGGAGCCCGAGATGACCCCCACGATCGAAGTCTGGACCGAGATCAACGACGTCCAGGTGCCCGTGGGCACCGCGCGATTCAGTATGCGGCGCGGTCAGCTGAGCTCGACATTTGTGTACCAGCCTGCGTACGTGGCGCTTGATGGTGCATATGCGATCCAACCAGACATGCCGCTGCGTCTCACGACGTACCACACGCAGGGACTCCCCTGCGCCCTGCGCGATTCCGCGCCGGATCGCTGGGGGCGCCACATCGTCCTCAGGGAGCACCAGGCACTTGCCGCGCGTGACGGCGTGGCGCCGAGGGCCCTTGATGACGTGGACTATCTTCTTGGCGTCTCTGACGCGTCACGTCAGGGATCGCTGAGATTCAGGACACCGGATGACGGCCGATACCTCTCAGTCGCGGGAACCGTGCCCCCGGTCGTGCAGCTCCCCCGCTTCCTGAGCGCCAGCAGGGCTGCGGAACGAGACGCGGCGAGCTTGGCGGCGCTCAAGGAACTCCTTGACGCCGGCTCAGGCTCTCTGGGTGGTGCGCGACCCAAGGCATCGGTACTTGCCGACGGTGAGCTGTATCTCGCAAAGTTCCCGCACCACGGCGATGACTGGGATGTGATGGCATGGGAGAAAACCGCCCTGGACCTCGCCGCGTGCGCGGGCATCAGCGTTCCTGCGCGTCGTCTCGTGCGCATAGGCGACGCGAATTGCCTGCTGGTGAGGCGC
>CACZRK010000223.1 GCA_902783515.1 uncultured Coriobacteriaceae bacterium
GATCTGCGAAGCGGCGCCAGAAGGGCGCCCGGCGGTTCCGGGGCACGGGCCGCACATCCCTCTTACACCACATATCGGCGCGCGATCGCCTTTCGCCCGATGCGGCCGCACGCGTTCCGCGCCGGTTGCACATTCGCGCTCCATGCACCCATGCGCACCCATTCGTGCATGAAGTGTACATATGCTAGCGTATGGAGACGAGACTGAAAGCCCATTCAGGTAACAATTTTTGGAACAAAATTATCTTTTGTTAACCCATTCTGACGCTTGGTTGTGACATTGAAGCGTCAAATATTGATATATATATATATATATATATCAATATCGATGTGTCGTAGGGTTAACAAGGGGAGCGGCGCTTGGCCGCGACGCGTGTGCTCCAAAACGGCAGCGAATATGCTGGCCGAATCGCCCCTCGGGGGACGGTGCGCGTGCAGTCATGGGGTTCCGGGAGCGCGCGTGCGGGAAACCGCTGCGCGTGCTGCAGGAAAAGCCGACCCGTGAGGTCGCCGCGCGAGGAAACGGCGCGTGACCGCACGAGTCGGCTTTCCTTGCGTGCCCGGAGGACCCAGGCCCATACTACGAAGTGCGGGCACGGTATCACCGCAGCCCAGACTACCTCCGTAATCCACGAGCCCACCGAACTCAGAAAGTCACGAGCCGAAAAAGCCGACCCGTGACCACACGAGTCGGCTTTTCTCGCGGGGCGACCGCACGCGCGCCCTTTTATAACGGTGCGCGTGCGGTCGGGGGCCTCCGGGTGCCCGCGCGCGGGAAACCGCCGCGCGTGCGGCCAGCTCCCCTGCCCCGTCCTGTCCCCACCCCGCCCCCATCCCCGCCGCGGCGCACGGCGCGAAAGCGCGACGTGAAAGCGCGGCGCGGGGGCGTCAGGCTACTTGATCTCGCCGCTCGCGATGCGACGGGGCAGCAGCGTGCCCTCGGTCAGGCAGAACCCCAGGCTCATGCCGGACAGCGGCGTCGCGTACTGGACGATAAAGCGGTTGCCGCCGTTGTTGCCGATCGCGAAGAGGCCGGGGATCGGGTTCAGGTCGTCGTCCAGCACGTGGTGCTGCGCGTCGATGTCCAGGCCGGTCGTCTGGCACAGGCCGGGGTTCCTCGCCGTCATGGCGCCGACGACCGCGTAGAACGGCGGGGTGTCCAGCCTGGTCACCGCGAGGATGCGCGGGTCCTTGGCAAAGTCCTCGTCCAGGCCGTTGGCCGCAAACTGCTGGTAGCGCTTGATCTCCTCGACGGCGGTCTTCTGCTCCTCCTCGTCCCAGACGCCCACGATGCGGACCAGGTCCTCGATCGTCTCGGCGCAGTACACGTCGGGCTGGCTGGAGTACGCGATGGCCTGCGTGGGCTGCTCGCCGGGCTGCACGGCCTCCATGCTCGCCACGGTCGCGGGCCAGCCGAGCTCGCGGCGGTAGTCCACGGCCTCGTGGCACGGCGGCATCGTGTAGACGATGTCCTGCCAGTTGGCGTCGTTGATGGCCACGACCGAGCCCTTGGGCTGACGCGGCACGAGGTACGCGGAGCCCTCGGCGCCGCCGGCGCACTCGTCGCAGAAGCGCTTGCCGTTCTGGTTCAACATGAGCGCGCCCGGGCCCCACGGGGCCTCGGGGCCGGCCTGGCCGGTGTTCATGCCGGCACGGGGGCCGACCTCCACGTGGCCGCCCGCCCAGACGCCCATGGCGAGGCCGCTGCCGTCACGCTCCAGCATCATGGGCATGCAGCCGGCGAGCTCGATGTCGCCCATGGACTCCGCCAGGTGGCGGTACTCGTCGTTAATGTCGCGCAGCATGTCCTCGTTGCCCGCGAAGTCGCCGCCGGCCAGGATGACGCCCTTCGTGCCGGTCACGCGCACGTAGCTGTCGTCGGCGCGGTTCTTGGCCACGACGGAGGTCACGCGGCCGCTGGCGTCCTTCTCCAGGTACTCGGCGTGGTGGCCGAAGAGCCATTGGGCGCCGGCGTCGATGGAGTCCTGGCGCTGGCGCTTCATGACCTCGATCCAGCTCCAGTTGGCGAGCTCGGAGTCCTTGTCGCGGAAGATCGTCGTGCCGGTGTAGTACTTGAAGCCGGACGGGTCCATGACCATGCGGTCGTCGGGCGGGCAGCTGCCGATGTGGGTGTGGGCGTCCATCCACTCCTCGCCCATCTCGTTGATGATGTCGTCCAGGAGCTTGCCGGAGTTCTGGACGTAGTCCTTGATGAGCAGCTGATTGTCGCGGCCCTCGTTGCGGCGGAAGACCTCGCGCATGAAGTCCTGCGGGTCGATCTCGCGCGCGCCGTGGTCGAGCGCCCACTGGCAGTTGATCGTGCCGACCTCGCCGCCGATGTAGAGCTGGTCCTCCTCGGTCTGCGCCTCCACGACCGCGACCGTCAGGCCGTTGGTGGCGGCGGACTTCGCCGCGTGCGTGCCGGCCTGGCCGCCGCCGACGATCACGAGGTCAAAGGTCCCGGCGTCCTTGATGTCGGCGTCGTCGATAGGGTCGGGCGCCGTGCGCCATGCGGCGCCGGCCTCGGACTCCCAGCGGTTCGCGGGCTTGGCGGCCTTCGCGGCCTTCTCGCCAGCCGCGGAGTCAGCGGCGGCCGAGCCGCCCTTCTCGGCGGCGAGGGCCGTCGTGGCGCCCAGCCCGGCGGCCATGATGCCGGCGCCGGCGATGAACGAGCGGCGCGAGACGCGTGATGCGGATGCGGTCATGTGGTTCCCCTCCTGTCGTGGCGCGCCGTGGTAGCAGCTGGTAGCTGCCCCGCCCCCGACGGATGCGGCGCGCCTTTGCGTTGACGCCTCGCATCATGGCGCGAACGACGACGGCCCGAACCGCCGCGCGTGGGCGATTCGGGCCGTCAGACGGCTCCCATACCTCAGGTGTGAGGCTGTGAGCTGGTGATATGCGTATACGGCGTGAGGTCAAGGGGTCGCGAGCGGCGTCGCCGACGGTCGCCGCCCGCCGCCCTACCCCATCACACGCGCGAGCAGCTCCTCGCGACTCGTGACGCCGACCTTCTGGTAGATGTGGTTGAGGTGGGACTTGACCGTGTTGCGCGAGATGCCCAGGGCCGTCTGGACGTACGCGGCGTTATGCCCCTCGGCCCAGAGCTGCAGGACGTCCGTCTCGCGCGGCGTGAGCCCGGCGCGGTCGGCCAGCCGCAGCACGCGCACCTCCAGGTCGGAGCGGACCGGCGCGTCCAGCACGGACTGCGAGATCTCCATGCGGTCGCGGACGGCCATCAGGAAGAGCGACGCGGCGAGCAGCGTGACCAGCGAGGTCGTGCCGAGCGCCGAGACGGCGCCGGCCGGCGCCCACGACGCGACCGCCTGGCCGATGCCCACGCCGACGTACTCCGCGGCCGCGAGCGAGGCGAACAGGCCGATCACGGGCAGGCGCTTGCGCTCGGCACTCTGGGCCATCTCGACCCACATGAGGTAGACCATCAGGAAGTAGCCCAGGCCCGAGAGCGCGACACCGACCGCCGCCGGCAGGCCGAGCTCGCCCGCGACGACGCCGGCCGCCATGAGCGGCAGGGCGACGTAAGGCACGCGCGCGAGGCTCGGTCCCGCGAGCAGGGCGAGCGCGACGTTCGCCACGGCGGCCGTTGCCGTGACGAGCAGCGCGAACGGCAGGGCCGTCGCCGCCGCGTCCGGTGACCCCGCGCCCACGATGCCGAAGGCGACGGCCGCCAGAGCGAGCGACGTCAGCATGAGCGGCGAGTGGTCGCGCACGATGTCCTCGCACACCTGCCGTGACGTGCGGCTGCCGGCACCGCTCGCGTAGAAGCGCGCGCCCCGGTGCGGCCGCAGCGCGAGGGCGGAGGCCAGCGGCAGCGCGCCGAGGGCGACGTCCACGACGGCACCCGGCAGCGACGCGAGGCAGGCGGCGAGCACGACGCCCGCGAGCGTCCCCAGCGCCAGCCCCATGAGCGCGCGGCGCATGCCCTGCGTGGCGAGGTACTCCTGCCACGCGAGGCTGATCCAGCCGGCACCGGCCCCCGCGAGCACGACAGCCGGGACGAACGCGCCGCCGTCAAGCGCGCCCACGTCCACGAGGGCGATCATGCCGCCGCCGATCGAGGCGAGCGCGCCCGCGAGGACGGTGAGCTCCACGCGACGCGCGATGGGCGAGACCCGCGCCACGAGGGCGAGGATCAGCCAGCCCACCAGCGCGAACGACGCCGAGAAGCACGCGAACGCCGGCATCCTGACGCCAGCCGCCGCGCCGACGGCGACGACGTGCGAGCGCACGAGCACGAGCCAGCACGTGAGCAGCGCGACGCCCGCGAACCGCGAGATCGGGCGCGGCACGAGCTCCCGCAGACGCGTCGGCAGGGCGGCGGGGCATGGCACGCCGCCCTCGCACGCCGCCGGCTCGCGTCGCCCGCAGTCCCTCCGGACGTCTGTCATCGAACCATCCCCATGAGCGTGAGCAGGTCCTGCCTGCTGTGGACGCCCAGCTTGCGATAGGCGTTCTTCGCGTAGCCGCGCACGGTGTTCTCCGCGATCCCGAAGGCGTCGGCGATGTAGCCCTTGCTCCTGCCGACGCAGATGAGCTGGACGACCTCCACCTCGCGGCGCGTGAGCCCGTGCGCGAGCCCGACCTCCTCGCAGCGGCTCATGACGTCGTGCATGAGCTGGGCGTACACGGGCTCCTCGACGGCGTCGGCGGCCGCAGGCGACGCGGCGGGGGACGTGGCGGAGGGGGACGGCGTCTCGGGGTCCGACCCGCCCGGCGTCGTCAGGACGGCGCCAGAGGAGAAGAGCACGTCCTCGTCCCTCGTCTGACGGATGGCCACGAACGCGACGCCGAACAGGACGTACGCGACCGCGAGGATGACGGTGATCGAGGGCCCCGTCGACCCCGCGGCGCGCGCGACGAGCATGCCCGCCGCGGTCGCCAGCGAGAAGGCCGCCCAGCCGATGCCGAAGGTGACGTAGGGGTGCGTCTCGCGCTGCGTGACGAACGCGCACAGCACGTACAGCAGCAGCGTGAACACGCCGAAGCGCGCGAACAGCGAGGCGACGGCGGCGGCGGGCGCGCTGGCACTGCCGAACAGCGCGAGCGCGAGCAACACGGTGAGCAGCAGGAACAGCGCAACCTGGCACAGCGTGTTCAGGCGGATCTCGCTCCTCGTGCGCACGACCCACACGAGCAGCGCCAGCGTGGCGGCGAGCAGCAGCGCCGACCCCGCGACGCTGACCACCTGGCCGAACTGCGCGAGCTCGTACGGCGTGCGGACGAGCCCCGCAACGAAGCCGTACACGGCGAACTCCCCGACGAACAGCCAGTACGTCCGGCCGAGCCCCGCGGGCTCACGCCCCATGGCCGCGTCGGCGCCCGCGTCTGCGTCGTGCTGGGCGGAGCGCAGCCAGGCGATGCCGCGGCGCGCGACGACGGAGCACAGCGGCGCCGCCACGACGCCGATCCAGGGCAGTGCGGCGTCGGGCATCAGACCGCACGCGACGCGCACGACGTAGCTCAGGCACAGGCCGCCGAGCAGCTGCGCCGAGGCGAGCCTCAGGGGCATGCGCGAGAACATGCGGAAGAGGTCTAGGTAGAGCCAGGTTGACGCCATGCCCGCGGCAAGGCAGAGCAGCGGGGCAAGCAGCGGATCTCCCGCCAGGCGCGCGAGGGCGACGGGCGCAAGCGCCGCCAGCGCGCCAAAGGCCACGGCGGGCGCGAGCCCCTCCTCCCCGCGGCGCGCGCCCGACGGCCGCCGGGCACGCGAGGCCGGCGTGGCAACCGTAAGCGCGAGCGCCAGCACCACGGCGAGCGCGAGCACGCCACGCCCCAGGTAATACAGGGACAGCGATCCGTGCGGTCCCGCGAGCAGCGTCCGCGTGAAGACGTACTGCCAGGCAAAGACGCCGAACGGCGCGAGACCAAGCAGGACGACCCGCGGGTTTCGCGCGTCCACGCGGTCGCGGCGGTCAGCCTCCGGGGGCGCAGGTGTCGTCCGTGCCGTCTCGCCCAAGGGTCATCCGCCTCTCCGCTGATGCTCAGGGCCCCGATGTCGCCCTGCGCTCGCCATCACGCCCCCCGGCGCGTGCGCTCATGTGATGCGTCCGTCGCCATTATACGGCCGATTCGCGCGGGCTCGGCGCGAGGCGCGGCGCCCGCAACGCCCGCGACC
>CACZRK010000224.1 GCA_902783515.1 uncultured Coriobacteriaceae bacterium
CGCGGCCGAGGCGGTGCCACAGCCTGACAGACATGCAAGTGAGAACGCGAGCGCAAGCCCTGACGTGAGCACAGCGGGCGCGGCAGCATGTGCGTTCATGGCTCCACCCCTTACATTCCTCGCAGCGCGGCGGCGTGGCAGGACGCCCCCACGCCGATGCCACAGCCTCCATCTAGTTGCGGATATCCTCATCCAACGCGGCACGACAGATGTGGCGGTGCTGCGACGATGGGCGGGTATCATCTAACTTTCATATGGAGAAATGCCTCTGACCTGCGAAAACGGTTCGTCTGAGCCGAAAAATCACCCGCTGGCCCACACCCCGCGCGCGGGGGTCGGCACAGACGGTATGATCGATGTTTGAGTGAAACGTGCCCGGCGCGAGACGCGCGCGGGGACGGCGCCGCGGCTGCCGCGCGCAGCGGGACGGCGTCGACGGCACCGACCAAGGAGCGCCCATGAAGCTGTTCGTGTACGCGATGCGCGAGTTTGACGAGCTCGGATTCTTCACCACCCTGTGCGAGGAGCGCGGCATCGAGCTCGGCTGGTCCCCGAAGTACTGCACGCCCGAGACCGTCGACCTCGCCGCCGGCTACGACGCGATCAGCGTCACCCCGTCCACGGTGGGGCGTGACCTGCTCACGCGCCTGCACGAGCTGGGCGTGCGCGTCGTGGCGACCCGCTCCATCGGCGTCGATCACATCGACCTCGCGGCGGCGCGCGAGCTGGGCATCGGCGTCTCGCACACCGCCTACGAGCCCGACTCCGTGGCCGACTACGCCATCATGCTCGCCATGATGTGCCTGCGCCGCATCCCGCAGATCGTCGACCGCGGCCGCCTGCAGGACTACACGCTGCGCGGCAAGATCGGCCGGAACATCTCGCACATGACCGTGGGCGTGGTGGGCACCGGCCGCATCGGCGGCACCGCGATTGACCATCTGGCCGGGTTCGGCTGCGAGCTGCTCGCCTACGACCCGTACCCCCGCGACGCCGTGGCGCAGAAGGCGACCTACGTGAGCCTTGACGAGCTGGTGGCGAAGTCCGACGTCATCACGCTGCACGCGCCCTCGACGGCCGACAACCACCACATGCTGGACGCGCGGCGCTTCGGCCTCATGAAGGACGGCGTCGTGATCGTGAACACGGGCCGCGGCGCGCTCATCGACACCGACGCCCTCATCGACGCGCTGGAGGCCGGCAAGGTCGGCGGCGCCGCGCTGGACGTGCTGGAGCACGAGGACGGCCTGTACTACAACGACCGCGTGGGCGACTGCATCGCCAACCGCCAGATGGCCGTGCTGCGCTCGTTCCCCAACGTGATCCTCACGCCGCACACCGCATTCTACACCGACGTGGACGTGCGCCAGATGGCCGAGACGGTCGTGGAGGGCGCGTACGCGCTGCTCAACGGCGAGGAGAGCCGACTGATCGTGCGATAGGCGCGCGGGCGGGCGACCTGCGACGGGCGCGCGAAGGGCGGGCCAGACGGGACGGATCCTGACGTTTCGGAGAGTTGACGCGGCGTCAAGGGACAGTTTCTTGCGATTCGGAGCCTCCCGAACGTGACTATTCACGTTCGGGAGGCTCTGTTGGCCCGTATTTCCCCGATTTCCTCACGAATGAAAGAGATTTCGAGAGGGTGCTGGCAGGCGGGATGCTCCCATTCGTAAATCTCTGTCCCGTCTGGCCCCTCGGGTGCTCCCGAACGTCGGTCTTTGTACCCCGCGAGCCCGCGAGCCTGGTAGGCGCTCGCCTGCCCGCAGGCGCCACGCGAGCCCGCGGGCACCCGCGAGCCCTGCCTACCTGCGGTGCGGCAGGGCGGCGTCCATACGGTCGGGCTTCGTCCGCGCGAGCAGCGTCTCGTAGTAGGCGGCAAAGCGCGCGCACGTCTCGCCGGCATGATCGCTCGCGGGCACAATGCCGAACTCGTCGGAGGCCATGAAGCACTCGTCGGCTCCCGCGAGCTGGGCGACGTCGCGCGCCGCGTGCGCATGGCCGACGAGCGACGGGTTCAGGTGCAGCGTCTTGGCGAGGTCGACCACCAGCGAGTTCACGCCGGACAGCTGCTTGGCGCCGTCCGTGAGCGCGACGAGCGCGCCGTCATGAACGAGCCAGAGGACCTCGGGCTCCACGGTCTCATCGACGGCATCGGACACGCGGTCCAGCAGCAGCGCGGCGGTGAGGGCGGGCAGCGGCTCGAACGGCTCGATGCACATGACCGCGCGGCCCTTGTCGTCCACGTCCAGCACGAGCACGCCGTTGGGCTCGTCGTACGAGCCGTCGCCGAGCGTCCACTCCACGTGCTGGCGCGCCCAGGAGTCCAGGCCGTTGCTCACGCCGCGGGCGCGGAACGCGCGCATGTGGCGGTTCTTGAGCGGCAGCGCGCCGTTCTGAAGGCGCCAGCGCGTCTCGATGACCGGCTGGCCGGCAAAGAGGTCCTCGGGAATGAAGCTGTCATCCGCGTAGTCGCCCGTACGGGCGTCAAGCGCATCCGTGTCTGCCATGCGTCTCTCGTCACCTTTCCGTCATGACGGGGCCGGGCGGCCGTCACGCGCTCGTCACGCGAAACGGTCGCCCGGCATGTCTGTGACGCCTACGATAGGCCATCGCGCGAGCGCGCGCCACCCGCGCGCCACCCGCGCCCCGTGCGCA
>CACZRK010000225.1 GCA_902783515.1 uncultured Coriobacteriaceae bacterium
CGGGCGGCGCGGATCTTGGTTGCCATGCCGCCGGTGCCGACCTTGGAGCCGGCGCCGCCCGCGACCGCGGCGATCTCGGGCGTGATGCGCGCGACGTGCGGGATGAGCCGCGCGTCGGGGTGCGTGTCGGGGTTGGCGTCGTACAGGCCGTCGATGTCCGAGAGGATCACGTACAGGCTCGCGCCGAGCAGCGTCGCCACGATGGCCCCGAGCGTGTCGTTGTCGCCGAAGTGGAACTCGGTCGATGAGATCGCGTCGTTCTCGTTCACGACCGGCACCGCGCCGAGCTCCAGCAGCCGTGCGAACGTCCCGCGCGCGTTCAGGTAGCTCGTGCGGTTCGCGACGTCGGCGCGCGTGAGCAGCACCTGGCCGCAGGGGATGCCCTGCTCGGCGAGGATGCCGGCGTAGATCTCGGTGAGGGCGGCCTGACCCGCGGCGCAGCACGCCTGCAGCGTGGGCAGGTCGCTCGGGCGCTCGGTGAACCCGAGGCGCTCCATGCCGGCCGCCGCGGCGCCGCTGGAGACGACCACCACGCGGTAGCCCTCGTGGACGAGCTGCCCCACCTGCTCGAACAGCGCGCGGATGAACGCGCGGTCCGGCGCCCCGGACGCGTTGACGAGCGTGGATGACCCGACTTTGGCGACGACGAGGCCCCTGTCCCTGGGGCCGGCGGCGCTCGTACCCCTGCTGACGACGGGGCTCGCGCCCTGCTCGCTGCGGCTCATGGCCGTACCTCCCGTTGACGAGCGTGCGCTTGACGGCCGGCTGCCGACGCGTCCCCCCCGCGCGGGTGCGCGGAAAGCGTGCGCGGGCGTCGCGGCTCGCCTCGCGTCGACGCGCGGCCCTGGCTCTCCGCCTCGATGGTACTCCCGTCGCCGCCCGCCGCGGGCCCCGCGCGCCGTGCGCACGCTTTCCGCGCACCCGCCGCCCGCCGCGGCGCCGCGCTCCCGAGCGCCCGCCGCAGCCGCGCGGCCATGTGCGCGTCACCCGTCGCCACCTCGCTAAGCAGTTACGGCGGCGGGGAAACGGGAACAATACCTCACGTTGGCCACGCACAAGACGGCAGGGAGACGATCGTGAACGCGACAGATGTGCTGCATGACTACCTCTACAGGGACCCCGACTTCCCCGTGCCGGGCCCCGGCGCGCCCGCGCACCTCGCGTACCCGGCGCGCCCGACGTCCCCGGCCATCGACTTCTCGATCGTCGAGAACGGCTACGCGACGCTGCGGATCACCGCCGCGCGGGACGACGTCGCGCAGGCGTACGAGGACGCCGCGCGCGAGCTGGTCTCCGCGGCGGGCGGCGACCCCGACGACGTCGCCGACGTCGAGCGCGTGCGGTCCGACATGGGCGCGGAGCGGTTCGCCGACGGCGTGAGCACCAGCGTGCGCACGTACTTCCTCTCGGCCGCCGTGCTGCGCACGCACGCGTTCCCGCTCGTGACGCCGACGTGCGACGACGTTGACCCCATTGACCTCCAGAAGGTCGGCGACGAGGGCTATGCCTTCACGGCGCGCTACTTCGTGATGCCGCGCGGGGAGATCTCGTCGTTCGACCCCGTGGACGCCGAGATCCCCGCGCAGCCCGAGATCGGGCAGGACGAGATCCTCGCCGAGATGCGCCGGGCGGCTGGCTCCGACGAGCTGCCCGCGCAGGACAGCGACGAGTACGCCTCGCTGCGCGAGGGCGCCGTGGCGCGCCTCGGGCGCAAGGCCAACGGCGACTGGAGCGACGAGGTCATGACGGCGTGCAACCACGCGCTCGCGGGGCGCCTGGTGAGCGACCCGCCGGTGGGCTACCTCGTGATCACGCGCAACCAGATGGCCAACGAGTACGTCGCCCAGCTGGAGAGCCAGGGCGTGGACTGGAATGCCTACCGGCGGTCGCCGGACTTTGACATGGACCAGTTCCGCGCGCAGATCGCCGAGGAGGCCGACCTCGCGCTGCGCACGAGCATGGCCGTGGACGCCAGGGCGCGTCACATCGGCACGATGGTGAGCCAGCGCGAGGTGCTCCAGACCGTGGGCGTGCCGAACAAC
>CACZRK010000226.1 GCA_902783515.1 uncultured Coriobacteriaceae bacterium
CGCCGGCTCAACGTCCGCCGACGCTGCATCCGGCGGATCGGGCGCCGGCTCAACGTCCGCCGACGCTGCGGACGCCGCGTCGTCGGCGGCGGACGGCGATGCCGTCGCGACGGACCCGAACGCGGGTCTCGACGAGGGCTTCACCAACATGCTCGGCTTCGAGGATCAGTCCTCCACGTGGGGCTTCGAGCCGACGGCGACGCTCGAGCTGCCGGTGGGCAGCGTCGTCCACGCCGACTGCGACGACCGCGCCGCCGTGCTGCAGGCGAACGACTCCGCGCGGCCCCTCACGGTCGTCGGCTGCCTTGACCTGGTGCGCGGCTCGTATCAGGTCGTTCTGGACACGCCGGTCGCCGGCGAGGACTTCGCGCCGAGCGAGTGCCACATGACCGACCGGCTGATCTGCTGGACGGAGACGAACAACGCGACCGACGAGTGGCGGCTCTACGGCGCGCCGTTCGACGGCTCGCCGCTGAGTGCGACGAGTGACGTGACGCTGCTCGCGCAGGGCGACGCCGAGTGGCTGCCCCCGCAGGTCGCCGTGGAGGACGACCTCGTGGTGTGGCAGCTCATGCCCGACCCGAGCGGCTCGCACGTCACGGAGGCGTCGCACGCGTACCGCTGGCGCGTCGGCCGCGACGAGGGCGTGGACATCTGGGACTCCAACGGTCGCTTCGCCTGCGCCCCCGCGATCAACGAGGGCGTCCTCACCATCGCGCCGCGCGTCGACTCGTCGTCGGGCGTCTCCTACGGCATCACGTCCGTCGACCTGCAGAACAACAACGCGCAGCTCGACCAGCTCGTCCTGCCGACGTCCGTGAAGCCGTTCATGGTGAACACGATCGACGGCGCGTTCGCCTTCTCCATCGAGGCGAACTACGGCTACGGCGGCACGCTCGGCTCGATGGGCTATTACGTCGGTCCGAGCGGCGGCCCGTACCTTGCCCTGAGCAGGGAACCGTCAGCGCAGATCAGTTTTGTCAATTCGATGTATGTTTTCAGAAGTCAACTCTCGTATTTCATAGTTGACCCGCGCGGCAAGCGTTTCACGAGGCTCTATGCGGCGGACAACAGCTCAGATTATGGGGATTATCCAGCCACATCAGGCACCGCGGCGGCGTTCGTGACGTACGCGCTCGTGCGCGATGAAGAAACGCGGCTTCCCTCCAGTGTTCTCGTGCGCATATATGGGCTAGATTAGGGTAGAATATGGAGAATGCGTAGGAGAGATTTGAAGACACGAAGCGACCGCACGTCCTTCACGAGAGGGGATGCGGGGAGCACGGGGTACGATCGACGGGAGCCGCCGTCGAGATCTCAGCACGCGGAACGTTGGAAGTCGGTCGTCGGCCGCAGGGCCTGACAGCTAGGAGCACACAATGCCACAGGATTCTCGCAAGATTCTGCTCGTCGAGGACGAAAAGGCCATTCGTGATGCCGTCACCGCATACCTGGAGCGCGAGAAGTACTCCGTCGTGGGCGTCGGCGACGGCCAGAGCGCCGTGGAGGAGTTCGAGAAGCGTCAGTTTGACCTCGTCATCCTTGATCTCATGCTGCCGAAGCTCTCCGGCGAGCGCGTGTGCCGCGCCATCCGCGACGGGTCCGACGTGCCGATCATCATGCTGACGGCCAAGGGCGAGGTGGAGGATCGCATCATCGGCCTGGAGCTCGGCGCCGACGACTACCTGATCAAGCCGTTCTCGCCCCGCGAGCTGGTTGCCCGCGTCCGCGCCCTGCTGCGCCGCACGCACCTGGACGCGGAGCCGCAGCTCGAGGTGCTGGACTTCGGTGACCTGAAGATCGACGTCTCGGGCCACAAGGTGGAGGTCGAGGGCCGCGAGGTTGACCTGACCGCCTCCGAGTTCAAGCTCCTCACGACGCTCGCCCGCTATCCCGGCCGCGTGTACACGCGCATGGAGCTCGTCGAGAAGGTCCTGGGCTACGACTTTGAGGGCTACGAGCGCACGATCGACTCGCACGTCAAGAACCTGCGCGCCAAGCTGGGTGACGATCCGCGTCACCCGAAGTGGCTCTACACGGTGCACGGCGTGGGCTATCGCTTTGAGGCCCCCAAGAAGCCGGAGCCCGAGAAGGACGACGAGAAGGCCGCCGAGTAGCCTCGCGGGGCTTCTCTTTGCGCCGGTTCGGTCGACCGACGCGGGGTCTGACAGAGGGCGCCGTGCGGCGCCCCGCACGATTGGTCGGAAATTGTCGCGTCCGGGGGCCTTCGGGCCTCCGGATCTGTTTTATAGTGACCAGCAACGAATGAGCACAAATTCTGCACATCAACTGTCAGCGGGCCGGACGCCCGCGACGCGTCGACGGCCGCGTGCCGGCACGTGCGGGCGAGGATTCGCCGCTGCGCGACGACATGTGCCAGAAAGGACACTTGGAGGTGGCGGGCGTGTCGGGTCGTGAACCGATCGGGGGCGAGGGTGCGGTCGATGAGGCCGGGCAGGTTCAGGTCGAGCGGCCCGCGCGCGACAACAAGGGGGTCGCGCGCGCCACGACCGAGGCCGGCATCGGGGCGGCCGTCTCGGCCGACGACCGCGAGCGCCGCCGCCAGCACGGGCGCGCCCGCCGTCGCGACGCCGCCGACGGGAAGGGCGCCGCGCGCTCCATCGTGCTGTCGTTCCGCGGTCGCATCGCCGTGTCGTTCGCCATCGTCGCCGTGCTGATGGCGCTGCTCATGGTCGTCATGCTCAACATCGTCTGGGGCAGGCAGTTCTCCACCTACACGCGCGAGAACATGGAGAACATCGCGTCCTCCGCCTCCACGACGCTCGCGCACGAGTACGACCTGCGCGGCTACTGGTCCACCTCGGGGCTGCAGAGCGTCCTGACGATCGACGACGTCTTTGACGGCCTCGGCATCCAGGTGCTCAACGCCGGCGGCACGCTCATCTACGACAACACGTGGGTCGACGAGAGCGGCATCTCGCTGGCGCCCGACCCGTCCTCCATGGTGAGCAGCCCCATCGTCAACGACGCCGGCCGGCAGGTCGGCACGGTGAACGTCTGGGCGATGGGGTCGGACGTGCTGCTGACGCCGCGCGACATCAACTTCCAGCGCAGCTCGGAGAAGGGCATCTTCCTCGCCGCCGCGGTCGGCGTCGTGCTCGCGGTCGTGCTCGGCATGCTCATCTCCCGCTGGCTCGCGCGGCCCGTCCGCAGCATCACGAGCGCCGCGCGGCGCATCAAGGAGGGCGACCTGACGGTCCGCTCCGGCGTGCGCGGCAGCGACGAGGTCGGCCAGCTCGGCGAGACCTTTGACGACATGGCGGGCGTCCTGGAGAAGGACCGCGACCTGGAGCGCAAGCTCACGAGCGACGTCGCCCACGAGCTGCGCACCCCGCTCATGGCGATCATGGCCACGGTCGAGGCGATGCGGGACGAGGTCATGCCCTGCGACCAGGAGCACCTGGGCCTGGTGGACAACGAGGTCAAGCGCCTCTCGCGTCTCGTGGACTCCATGCTGCGCCTCTCGCGCCTGGAGTCGCGCTCCGTCAAGATGTACTTCGCGCCGCTGGACTGCGTCGAGTTCCTCCGCGGCATGCTGAACTCCCGCAAGGCGCTGTTCGCGGAGGCCGGGCTGGACCTGGAGTTCAAGAACGAGACCGGCGCCGAGGAGTTCACGGCCGAGCTCGACCACGACACGATCACGCAGGCCGTGACCAACCTGCTGCAGAACGCCCAGCGCTACACGCCGGCGCCCGGCACGGTCACGATCGGGCTCGCGGGCGACGAGGACGAGGTCCGCATCTCCGTGAGCGACACGGGCGTGGGCATCTCCAAGGACAACATCCAGCGCGTGTTCGGGCGCTTCTGGCGCGCGGAGGACAGCCGCAACCGCTCCAAGGGCGGCCTGGGCGTCGGCCTCGCGGTGACCAAGGAGATCATCGACACGCATCACGGCCACATCGACGTGGAGAGCGAGGTCGGCGTGGGCACCACCTTCACGCTCGTGCTGCCGCGCACGCAGCCCACGGAGGACGCGACCGAGGCGTGAGAGCCGCCGGGACACGCGGGGGTCGGGCTGCGTTCGTCAAATCCTTGTCGGCACGCGAAAGCTGCGGCGACGATGGGCACCAGGCCGTAGAATGGTGACGACATGCAGGCGAGCGGCCAGGCGGGTCGACGCGTCGCCGGCTCGGTACGCCGGCGCGGCGGGCGTCGACGACCCCAACGAGAGGAGATCACCGTGTCCGAGGTGGCAGTGCGCCCTGATTCCCAGGGCAAGGTCCGTGACATCTATGACCTGGGCGACAGGCTTCTGATCGTCGCGACGGATCGCATCAGCGCGTTTGACTACATCCTGAAGGACGAGATCCCGCACAAGGGTCAGGTCCTCACGCAGCTCTCTCGCTTCTGGTTTGAGAAGTTCTCCGACCTCGTGCCGAACCACATGCTCTCCTGCGACACGGCCGACCTGCCCGAGGAGTTCCGCCAGTACGCCGACTACCTCGCCGGCCGCATGATGATCGTCAAGAAGGCCAAGCCGATCCTCATCGAGTGCATCGTGCGCGGCTATCTGACCGGCTCGGGCAAGAAGACCTACGACGCCAACGGCACGGTGTGCGGCATCACGCTGCCGGCCGGCCTGGTGGAGGCCTCCAAGCTCCCCGAGCCCATCTTCACGCCCTCCACGAAGGCCGCCATCGGCGACCATGATGAGAACATCTCCTACGAGCGCCTGGTGGAGCTGCAGGGCGAGGAGGTCGCGAGCACCCTGCGCGACCTGTCGCTGAAGATCTACGCGCACGCCGCCGAGTACGCGCTGACCCGCGGCATCATCATCGCCGACACCAAGTTCGAGTTCGGCTACATCGACGGCCGCATCACGCTCATCGACGAGTGCATCACGCCCGACTCCAGCCGCTTCTGGCCGGCGGAGGGCTACAAGGCCGGCGTCGTGCAGCCGAGCTACGACAAGCAGTTCGTGCGCGACTGGCTGAAGGCCAACTGGGACTTCACGGGCGAGCCGCCGACGCTGCCCGCCGACGTCATCAGGAAGACCACCGAGAAGTACACCGAGGCCTACGAGCTGCTCACGGGCAAGGCATTCGATCCGGCGGGGAGAGACTAGCATGGCGCGTCGCAGTCCGATGAACGACCGGTACACCACCGAGCGGTCGGGTGGTGCGACCCGCGGCAAGGCGGGATCGATGAAGCCCGCCACGAGCGCCGCCGCCTCGGTGCGCGTGCGCTCGTCCAAGAAGCCGACGGGCACGGGCGCCCGCGGCAAGGCGATGGCGATGATGAACGCCGACGCGGGCAAGACCAAGGAGGAGAAGAAGGCCGAGCGCGCGCAGCGTCGCCAGGAGGAGGACACCCTCTACACGGCGGGCTCCATCCTGTGCAACAAGGACGCGAAGTATCAGATGTGGCGCCGCGTGTGGTGGGGCTGCCTGATCGGCGCCGTCGTGTTCACCGCGCTGTCGTGGGCGAGCCTCTCTACGGGCGTGGGCGGCCAGGTCGTCTCCGTCGTCGTGCTCGTCCTGGCGTACGCGACCATCATCGCGGCGCTCGTCATCGACCTCGGCCCGGTGCGCCGTCGGCGCAACGTATACCGCGACAAGGTGGGCTCCATGACGAAGAAGCAGGTGGAGCGCATCGTCACCGAGTCGTACGTGGACCGTCAGGCGACCGATGCCGCCAAGAAGGCACGCCGTGCCGCCAAGAAGGCCGGTCAGGACCCCGAAGCCGCCTACAAGGCCGCCTACGACGCCTACGTCGCCCAGTCCGCTCACGCGGGCAGGCGCGACGAGGGCACGGCGGGTTCCGGCGCGGGTACCACGAAGGTCACCGAGGTCGCCGAGGGCGCCGCGACGAGCGGCGCGGGCAAGGGCGGCCGCGGCATCCTCTTCGGCAAGCGCGCGAAGGACCGCGCGCAGGGCACGCCCGTCGATGAGGCCGTGCAGGCGGCAGAGC
>CACZRK010000227.1 GCA_902783515.1 uncultured Coriobacteriaceae bacterium
CGCGACGGGCGGGGTGGGTACCGCCACGTCGCGCGCCTGCGGCTGGCGGCGGTGGCTAGGGGCGTGCCTGTCCAGGGGCGCGGCGGGCGGGATGCACTCAGCCCTCGCGAAAGGACGCCTCCAGGCAGGGGTTCTCCGACGCCGCGCGCGCGATGACGCGACAGAGGCGGTCGAACCATCCCGCGCGGGCGGCCTCGGGGCGGTCGGCTGCGGCCGCTGCGGACGTGGGCGCCGGCATGGGCGTGGGCATTGCGGGCGCCGGCGCGGCGCTGCGGCGGATGACGACGATGCGCGTGGGCTCGCTCACGTCCCCGAGGCAGTCGGCGAGCGCGGACAGGTTGCGGCCGTAGTACGCGGGGAACGAGAGTCGCGCGGCGAGCAGCCGGTGCGCCTCGGCGGGCGAGGAGAGCCGCGCCTCGTCGATCGTGATCTCCCGCATGCGACCGTCCGCCTTCTAATAGAGCCGCTCAAACGTCTGGTAGTGGTCGGCGGTGTAGTAGATCAGTCCGTCGTTGGAGAACACGATGCGCTCGGGCCCGCGTCTGCCGCCGTGGTAGTTCACGTCGCACTCGGTCCACGTGCGCCCCGGCGCGTCGGGCAACGCGTCGTCATCGTCGTAGAACTCGCCGCCGCCGATGCTCTTGCCGGGCAGCACGTCGTCCAGGTTGCCCGCCGCGGGGTCCCAGCCCGCCTTGCGCGCCTTCGTCTTGGAGACGAAGTTGCCCGGCAGCGTGCCGAACTCGTGGATGTAGGCCGCGACCTCGTCCCTGCTCGTGTAGGAGCCGTCGCGCGCGACGCGAACCGTCTGCGCGGCGGTGCCCTGCGAGGCGTCCTGCGAGGCGGCGACGCCGACGTCGCGTGAGGCGGCGGGCGCACCCGCCTGATACCAGACGCCGCCGCACACGGCGATCGCGACGACGAGGATCGCCGCGACCAGCTTGCTCAGGAGGCCTCCGCCGCGCCTTCGCGGCTGGTCGTCATGACGCGGTACGGGGGAGCGGGTCATGCGCGAGCGCCGCCGGAGCGCTGCAGGTTCTTGATGACCTCGGCCTCAGGCTTCGTCGCGAAGTACGACGAGGGGTTCTCGGCCGCGATCGAGCGGCCCATGCACAGCTCGCCGCCCATGCGATAGAGCTCGCCGAGGCAGAAGACCGGGCTGCCGAGCGGCACGACGTCCTCCACGAGGCGGTAGCCGCGCAGCTCGCCCTGGTACTGCGCGGGCCGCTGCGTCGGGTAGTTGGGGGAGGGCTGCTGCGTCGGGTAGTTGACGGGCTGCGACGACGGCGTCCCGGGGCGCCCGGGCTGGCTGCCGAGCGAGTTCACGAGCGCGCCGATGCCCGCGCCGAGCAGCGCGCCGCCGATCTCGGCGAGGTCGGAGCCCCTGCCGCCGCGGCGCGCGAAGTCGCGCATGTCCTCCAGCACGCGCGGGTCGACGCCCGCCAGGAAGTCCTGCAGGCCGCCGGGCATGCCCGTCGCGAAGCCCGCCCTGCCGGAGGCGGGGGAGGCCTCGCGGCCAGCGTCGCGCCCCGCGTCTTCGTCGCGCCGCGTCGAGACGGCCGGGGCGCCGGCGAAGGCGCGCGCGAAGTCGGAGTCAGGCCCCTCCACGTGGTCCATCGCGGTGACGAGGGTCATGTCGTCGCCGAAGGAGGCCACGTCCACGCGGACGCGCTCGTCGCTGGAGTCGTCGGTGAACCAGAGCGGCCTGACGGACTTCTCGCGCGCGACGAGCGTCTCCACGTCGCGGCCGTCGCGGCGCTCGACGCGGTAGCACCGCACGTCGTAGTAGGCGACCTCCTGCTTGCTGTAGGGCGCGACCACGCCGCCGTCGCGCATGGAGGTGCCGACCAGCTCGCAGTACTGCCGGTAGCCGGGGGTGATCCTCCCGAGGTCGTCCAGGATCTCCACCGCGTCGGCGACGCGCGAGGTCTTCATGCCGCGCATGTCCTGGGCGATGCGCGTCGCGTCGGCCGCCCTGCTCGCGTCGCGCGCGCGGGCCTCGTCGCCGCGGGCGCGACGCTCGCGCGGCGACGCCTGTCCGGACGATTTGCGACCATTGACGTAGAACGCGACGAAGACGATCGCCACGACGACGAGTATGAGCAGCAGAACCGAACCATCCATGGGCGACCCCTCGTCCGCCGTGCCCGCGCACCCGCGGGCGGCGGGCACGGCGGGCGATCAGCTACATGCCGAGCTCGTCCTTCAGACGCTTGAGCTCAGAGTCAACGGCGTCCTTGTGCTGCAGGTCCTCAAACTCGTCCTTCAGCGACGCCTCGCCGGCGTTGATCTCGGTGAACGCCTCGGCGGTGGCCTCCTTCTCGGTGACCTTGCGCTCCAGGCGGTCGAGCTTCGCGAAGGCGGAGTCCACGCTCGTGGAGCTGATGGAGGTCGCGACGTCCGCCGCGGCGTCGGCCATCTTAGAGCGGGCGATCAGGACGTTCTGTCGGGCGCGCGCCTCGTCGAGCTTCATCTTCAGGCCCTGGACCTGGTCCTTCAGCTTGTTGACCTGCGCGGTGATGCCGTCGTAGGACGCCTGGAGCTGCGCGACCTGCGCGTCGATGCCGACCTTCGCGTCAAGCGCCTTGCGGGCGAGGTCCTCGCGGCCGGCCTTCAGCGCGACGCGCGCCTTGTCGTTCCAGTCGGCGGCGACGGCCTCCGCGTCGGCGAGCTCCTTGGCGGCGACCTTCTGCGAGCCCATGGCCTGGCCGAGCGCGCGGGTCGCCTCGTCAACCTGCTCTTCCATCTCCACGATGAGCTGCTTGACCATCTTTTCAGGATCCTCCGCCTTATCGATCATGTCGTTGATGTTAGCCTTCATGATGTCGACGATACGAGAAAAAATAGCCATGGGGCACCTCTTGTCTCTCGGTGGAGCGCCAACTACCTGTCTCGGTCATTCTACCCGCTCTGGCCGCCGCCAAACGACACGGCGGGCTTGCCGCCGCCCGCCGTGCGCGCTACACTGGCCCCACATTCCCATACAACAACAGATGAGGCGGGTGGCGCCGTCGTCGGTCAGCCGACGGCGGGCGGGACCTCGCGCGTCCGCGCGACGCGGCGACGGACCCGCCCGGTGCGCGCCCGCCGGGGGAGGAGACGAGCGACCCATGAGCCAGGAGGAGATCGCGCGACGCATCGCGATCGCCGCGCACGAGGGTCAGGTGGACAAGGCCGGGCGGCCGTACGAGCTGCACCCCCGCTACGTCGCCGACCACGTCACGTCCGACGACGCTAAGGCCGTCGCGTGGCTGCACGACGTGCTGGAGGACACCGACGAGACGCCCGCCGGGCTGCTCGCCGCGGGCGTCTCGCCCCGCGTCGTGCGCGCCGTGCAGGCGATGACGCGGCGCGCGGGGGAGGACTACATCTCCTACGTGCGCCGCGTGTCCACGGACGAGATCGCGCGCGTCGTGAAGCTCGCCGACCTCGCGCACAACACCGACCTCTCGCGGCTGCCGGTGGTGCGCCGCGCGGACCTCGCCAGGACGCACACCTACGCCCGCGCCAGGCGCATCCTCATCGACGTCGCGCGCGAGGCGGGCGATGACGGGGTCGCGGCGTGCTCGACGGGCCGTCTGCGCCACCTGGGCACGGTCACGATGGAGACCGAGCGGCTCCGCCTGCGGAGGCTTCGCGAGGGCGACGCGGCGGGGCTCTACGCCGCGTGCGGCGGCGACGCGGAGGAGGGCCGCTACCTCGCCTGGAATCCCTGCGCGTCGATGCGCGCGACGGAGGACTTCGTGCGGATGCACGTGGACGCGTACGAGTCCGACCCGTCGGTGTACGGCTGGGCGATCACGCTGCCGCGCGAGCGCGCCGACGAGGCGATCGGCATGGTGCGGGCGTTCAACGTGAGCGACGGCGTGCTGGCGTGCGAGCTCGGCTGCATGGTCGGGCGCCACTGGTGGGGGCGCGGCATCGCCGGCGAGGCGGTCTCGGCCGTCGTCGACTTCCTGATGGGCGGCGCGTGGTTCAACCGCGTGCAGGCCACGACGCACGTCCAGAACGTCGCCGCGACCCACGTCCTGCGGCGCTGCGGCTTCCTGCACGAGGGCGCACTGCGCCAGGCGACGCACGGGCTGGACGGCCGGCTGGCGGACCTCGCGGTCTACGCGATCCTGCAGACCGACTGGATCGGCCTGACGGACGCCGAGCGCGCCAGGCTCGCCGTGCATGCGCGGCGGGGGACGTCCGAGGACTGAGCGGCGCCGCACCGCACGGCCGGCGGGGCGCAGGCGGGACGCCCCCGCGGGGCGTCCCCTAGCTGTTGTGTGCCAACAGGTTGTTGACACATGACGTGACAAAAGGGGAGGACTCCCCCAAGCTGTGACTTGTCGAAGGTTGCAG
>CACZRK010000228.1 GCA_902783515.1 uncultured Coriobacteriaceae bacterium
CCACGACCTCACGCCACGCGAGACGGAGGTGCTCGACCTGCTCGCCCAGGGCCGCTCGGTCCCCTACATCCGCGACGCGCTGGTCATCTCGCGCAACACCGCCTCCACCCACGTGAAGCACGTCTACGCGAAGCTCGGCGTGCACTCGCGCCAGGAGCTGCTCGACATCTTCTCCGCGCGCCCGGCCGTCCCCGCCGCGAGCGGTGCAGCGCAGAAGGGCGCCGGCACGTCGCGCGACGACGGCGACGTGCCGGCGCGAGGCCGACGCTGACGGGCGCGATGACCGCGACCCGGACGGGCTACGCGACGCCGAGGGCGTCCTTGGCGGCGATGCGCGCGAAGGTGCACACGCGCCCCATGTTCATACCGGTCAGGCAGCTGGGATAGTTGTGCGGGTAGAAGCCGCCCTGGTCGTTGCCGCACACGTACAGGCCGGGGATGACGTCGCCGTCGTCATCGAGGGCGCGGCTGCGCGTGTCGGTGTAGATGCCGTTGCCGGTGCACAGGATGAGGCCACTCATCTTGGCGGCGTAGAACGGGGGCGTGTCGATGGCGGACATGCGATAGGCAGGCTTGCCGAAGTCGGCGTCCTCGCCCGCGCTCACGAGCTCGTTGTAGCGCGCGACCGTCTGGAGGAAGGTCTCGGTCGCCTCCTCGTCCATGCCCATCGCCTCGGCGAGCTCCTCAAGGGTGTCGCACCGCTTGAGCGCGCCGCTCTGCACGTTCGGGTCGATCCACGCGGCGTAGAGGTGTTCCTCGCTGAGCTGCTCGCAGTCATAGACGTCGGCGTTGAAGGCCTGGCCGCTCGGGGCGGGCGTCAGGCGGGAGCAGCCGCACGTGTCGAACTTCTGGATGTCCTCCCAGCACGAGCCGTCAAAGATCTCCCAGGCGTAGTGCCCCGGTTGCTTGACGCAGGAGGAGAAACTCATCGGGTACTGCTGGTCCTCGTTCATGAAGCGCTCGCCACGCTGGTTCACGTGCAGGAACGGCTGGCTGCCCGGAAGGAAGATGGCGCCGCCCCACGGCGCGCCGAAGCCGCAGCCGTCGCCCATGAGCGCGCGGTTCCAGACCATCGCACTGCCCGTCTCCTCCAGGGCGGCGCCGGCCCACAGGGCCATCCGGATGCCGTCGCCGGTCTCGTTCAGCGCGCTCGTGCCCGCGCAGTAGCGCGTGGTCTCCGGCGCCAGGTCGGCCATCATGTCGCCGTTCGCCGCGTAGCCGCCGGTGCAGAGGATGACGCCCCTCGCGGCGTTCACCTGCAGGTGGCTGCCGTCCTCCGCCTGGGCGATCACGCCGGTCACGCGGCCGGACGCGTCCTGCACGAGCTGGAGGGCGGGCGTCGAGAGGCGCAGGTCGCCGCCGTGCTCCTCAAACCATTCCTGCAGCATGGCGATGTGGCAGTACGCGCCGTACTGCGGGCCGTCGGGCTGGTAGCCGAAGCGCGTGCCGTCGACGACGCCGCCGTAGAAGTTGTTGCCGATGGGCGGGTAGTAGGCGTCGGGGTCGCTGGGCGCGTAGTACTCAGGCACGATCTCCAGGCCCTTGTCGGCCAGAAGGTCGGCAAGCCAGTCGGCCATCTCGCCGGACCGCTCGGCCCACGTGCGGTACAGGTTGAGGTCGACGTCGCCGGACTCGGTGGTGCGCACGAAGTTCAGGAGCTCGGGGACATCGACGGTGATGCCGAGCCGCCGCTGCGCCTCGCTGCCGACCGAGGCGAACGCCTCCTTGGCCATGGCCAGCGTCGCGCCCTTCTCCAGGACGACGACCGAGGCGCCCTCGTCCAGCGCCGTGCAGGCGGCGATCATGCCGCCGTTGCCGCCGCCGACGACCACGACGTCCGCCTGGACCGTCTGCGCGACGTCCGTGATGGGCGCAGGCCTGTCACGCCAGCCGTTCGTGTTGGAGACGAGCGACGTCGCCGCGGGGTCGGCGCTGGCGATCGAGACGTCCGTCGGCACGTACGCGGCGGCACGGCTCGCGTCGGCGGTCGACGAGGCCGACGAGGCGGCGCGCTCCCCGTCCGCGCCCGCGCTAGCGTCGGCCGCCATGGCGACGCGAGCGGCGGCGC
>CACZRK010000229.1 GCA_902783515.1 uncultured Coriobacteriaceae bacterium
CGGGCGTGGCCGTTGCGGCGGTCGCCGTCGCGCTCGCCGCGTCAGACGTCGATGAGGCCGCGCGCGTGGCGGTGCCGTCTGACGCAGACGAGCTAAAGGTGTCGGACGTCATCGACGAGTGGGACGCGACGACCGACGTGACCTTCCAGCCAAGCCCGTCGCGGCCGAGCGTCACATCATAGGCGATCGTGCCGCCCATGGGAAGCGTGACGACGACGTACGCGGTGGAGACGCTGCTGCTCGCCATCTCGTAGTCAAGGCCCTGGATCTCGTGGGTGCTACCCTGCGCCACGTCGCCGAGCGACTCCGTCTGCGTCTGCGCGGAGATGCCCTGCGCCCAGCCGTCGGAGGAGATGCTCCCCTGCTCGGCGGCGGAGAACACCTCGTTGATCGAGGTCGTCTGCGACGGGAAGCCGGCGCCGAACACGAGGTACGCCACCATGGCGGCGACGAACGCGAGGATCACCACGACCAGCGCGACGATCGCGACCTTGAGGCCGGTGTGCCGAGGCGCGGCGCCGCGCGCCTTGGCCGCCTTCTTCGCGGACTTCGCCGCGGCCTTGCCGGACTTCTTCTCGTCCTTGGCGGCCTGCTTGCCCGCCGCCTCGATCTGCTCGTCAGTCAGGTAGAAGAAGCCCGACTCGTCGGGGGACGGCATGATCTCGCCCGACTTGCCCGTCGGGTCCAGCGGGTCGATCGCCGTCGTGGAGATGCCGCTCAGCAGGTCCTCCGTGCTGCCCGCCGCCGGCCGGCCGCTCGCGCTGGCCACGCTGCCGGCGAGCGACTCGGCGACCCGCTTTGCCTTCTCAAAGTCGGCCTGTGCCGGCGGAAGCAGCTGGTAGCCGTCCTCGATCGCGTCGTTGAAGGCCTTCACGGCCTCCACCATGCGGTTTGAGGCGACGTACGCCTGGCCGAGGTTGGACAGGATCATGTCGCGCTCGTCCAGGTCCTGCGAGAAGTCCAGCGCCGTGCGATACGCCGACGCGGCGTCCTCGGGACGGCGCATCTGCACGAAGCAGACGCCCAGGTTGATGAGCGCCTTGGCGGGGTCGGGATTGTTCGCCTCGAGCGCCGCCTTGCGATACGCGACGCCCGCCGAGCGCGCGTCGCCGAGGCGCGAGTACGCGCCGCCGAGCGCGAGCCACGCCTTGTACGCACCCGGGTACCCCTCGTCCTGCAGCGCGGCGCGCAGCGACTCGACCGCGCCACGATAGTCGCCCAAGGCGACCTGCGCCTTACCGAGGTTCGTCAGCACGGCGCCGCGATGCGCGTACGAGGCGTCCTGCAGCGCGCGGCGGTAGGCGTCGATGGCCTCCTGCACGCGGCCGAGCCGCATGAGGGCGTTGCCGCGCAGGTGCGCGGCCTCACCGCCTCCGGGCCCCTCCATGCATGCAGAGAACAGGATCGCAGCGGTCTCCCAATCCTGGGCATCGTACGCCGCCTTGGCTCTGTTAAAGGTCGAAGTGTCCACCGCGCGTCTCCTCGTGTCGCACATGGCGGCATGCGTCGTCGGCGCATGCCGCCCTCAAAGATTCCCGTTCCCCCACGTACCCGACAGAAGGAAGCTGCGCCCCTAGGCCTGGTGCCTGATCGTCACGCTCGTGAGCTCGTCGCCCTGGCGAAGCTGGCGAATGACGTCCTGGCCCGTGAGGGTCTGGCCGAACACCGTGTAGTCGCGGTCGAGCCCATGCTGCGCGCCCAGGCAGAAGTAGAACTGCGAGCCGGCGGAGTCAGGCGCCATGGAGCGGGCCATGGCGAGCGCCGCGTCGTCATGGCTGTTGTGGGGGTTCGTGCGGTACTCGGCCTTGATGCAGTAGCCGGGGCCGCCGGTGCCGGGGCGCGGTGCGCCGGGCTTGCCGCCGCGCGCGACCTCCTCGGGCGTGAGGTCACGCGTGTTGGGATCTCCGCCCTGGATGACGAAGCCCGGCACGTAGCGGTGGAACTTCGTGCCGTTGTAGAAGCCCTTCTCGGCGAGCTCGCAGAAGTTCGCCACGTGGATCGGGGCGCCGGCAGCGTCGAGCTTGACCTCGATCGTGCCCTTCGTGGTCTGGAAGACGGCGACCTCGTCGCCGACGGGCTTGTACGTAGGCGTATACAGAGCAGCCATGCTCACACTCGCTTCCACACAGGGGACGCCCGCTCGCGCGGGCCTGATCCCGGAGGTCATTGCATCTTGTCAGGATAATATGATATCTGCCTCGGCGACGCCTCATTCACGCCCATTCCGAAACCCTCAAACACCCACCGGCACGCGAGGAGCCCGCCGACCATACGGGCCGACGGGCTCCTCGCCACTGGCGGGCGTCGCTCGGACGCGTCCCTACGCCGCCGGCGCGGCAGGCTGCGCCGCCGCGTAGTTGGCCTCGTAGTCGGCCTTGTACGTGTTCACGCCGTCCGGGCCGTTGTCGGCGGAGAGGACGTCGCCAACCTGCCCGTCCACGCTCGCGGGGTTGTCACCGGCGTTCACCGACAGGGTCAGCGCCTCCACGAGCACGCGGATCCTGTTGGAGAGGTCGTTGTACAGGTTGGCGATCTCGGTCTGCGTCGCCTCGTACGTCGTGCCCGTCGCCGTGACGGCCGCGACGGCCGCCGCCTCGTTGTTGATCTCGGTCTGCAGCTGCGTCGCGTTGGTCAGCGCCGTCTGGCGCGTCGCGAGGTCGGCGTGCAGGACGTCGGCGCTGTTGAACTGCACCGCGACGTCGCTGATGCGGCTGTCAAACCCAGAGAGCTGGTCGTAGGCCTCGCTGAGGGCCGCGTAGACGTCTGCCTCCGACGTCGTTGCGGGCGCCGCGGCGGTCGCCGGCGTCCCCGCCGCGTCAGTCGCCGCAGACTGCTGTGCGGTCGCGCCCTGCTGCTGCGACGAGGCGTCGGCGGACGTGGACTGCGTCGCGACCGGCGTGGGCTGCGTCTGGGTCGGCGTGATCGTCGTCGACGACGCCCACGGCTTCGTGATGAGCAGGATGACGGCGACCGCGATGATGACGACCAGGATGACGATCAGGACGATCGGCCACTTGGGGGCCGCGTTCATGCTCTTCGTGTCAAAGGGGCGATAGCCCTGCTGCTGGCGCGGCGGCATGGAGGAGTTCATCGGCGACGCCCCGTGTGCCGGGGGCTGCTGCTGCGCGCGCTGCGGGCCGGGGGCGGGCTGCTGATAGTGCTGCGGCTGCCCGTAGGCGTGCTGTGGCTGGGCGCCGTACGGCGCCTGCTGCTGCGGCTGCTGATACGCCTGGCCGTACCCGCCCTGCGGCGCCTGCTGCTCGCGCGGCATGCGCTGCGTCGGCTCGCCGACCGAGGGCGCGGGCGCCGGGCGCTGCCAGGTGGTGGTGATCGTCTCCTGCGCCCGCCGCATGCTCGCCTCTATGTCGCCATGGCACACGGGGCAAATCTTGACGCCTTCGTCTACGTTGCTGTGGCAATACGGACACTGCATTGCTGCCTCCTGCGTTCGGGTGTGTTTGAAGCGCGTGTAACGTCGGTCGGGCCTGTGGGTCTTCCCTGCATCCTATACCCCGCGAGGGGACGTCCGAGCGGGCTCAAAACGGTTCTCACACGTGTTTGTAGAAATCTCTATGAGGAGTCTCATGCAGCGCTTTAGACTCTATGTCTATCCCTCATGTAAAGCGTAAGCGTTGGCCTCACTTCTTGCCATGGCGAGGCCTGATCGGCCCGGACGAGCCCCCGCCCGGCACGCGACGCGCGCCCGCCGAGCCGCGCGGCGCCCCTACGGGCGCGGTGACCCGCACCGCGGGCAGAAGTCACCGACGTTGCCGCGATTCCCGCACGTCGGGCAGTCCCACGCCGGCGCGGCGCTCACGTCCACGTCCGTCATGACGGTCGTCACGTCGCCGGTCGCGTCCGGGCGCTGGCCCGCGACGGGCGTCTGCGAAGGCGCGCACCG
>CACZRK010000230.1 GCA_902783515.1 uncultured Coriobacteriaceae bacterium
CCATGACGTCACGCTGCGCGGCCTCGTCGCCCGCGGCGACGGGGCCGTAGAGCGCGAACGTGATCGCGGTCTCTATCCCCAGCTCCGACAGGGACAGGATGTTGATGATATCCAGAAAGAGGCCGTTGAGCCCGACGTAGGTCGCGCTGAGCGTGTGCGTGAACACGATGCGCACGGCGTAGCCGGCGAGGATCGCGACAACGCGGCTCGCCACCGAGACGGTCGCGTTGCGCGCCGAGTGCCGCGTGCGGGAGACCTGTGCGCCAGCCCCCATCAGCCGTCCTCCCGGCTGTCGCGCTCAAAGGAGCAGGGGTCGGGCAGCAGGGCGGCGAGCAGCGACCGCACGCGCGCCGCGCGGGCCGGGAAGTCCTCGCAGGCGCCGTCGTTCACGCAGACCACCGTGCGGCGGCCTCCCCGCAGGTCGGACGCGAGCCGGTCCAGGTCGGCGTCGCTGGCCAGGTCGTAGTAGCCGAGGCGGCGCGTGACGTTCGCGGGGACGAAGTTCCCCGAGAGCTTCTGCCACTCGCGCAGCGCGTAGACGCTCACGTCGGAGGAGCTGCGGAAGGGCTGCCCGACGGTCGCCGCGACCGCCTCGCCCTCCGCCGCGCGCACCTCGGAGAACGTCGATCGCAGCAGCGGCGCGGGGCCGTGCGTGGTGTAGAAGCCGGTGATCTGCGGGAACGCGCGCTCCACGGCGTTGTAGGCGAGGTATCGGGCGGGGTAGCCGGCGTGGAAGAACCAGCCGGGATGGCGCCTCATGAGCGCCCGCTTGTCAAAGTGGCGCGCGAGCAGCATGGCGTTGTTGAGGTAGATGTAGGGCATGACCGGGTCCGTGACGTTGGCGACGTCGGGCTGGCACGCCAGCATGTCGCGCGGCAGCGCGCCGCGGAAGTAGTCCTCCAGGCGCGTGTCGCCCACCAGGAACGTGTCGTCGTTGAAGTACACGAAGCGCTTGGTCAGGCCAGGGATCGCGTCCAGGCACAGCTCGATCGCGTTGGAGTTGAACGTGGGCAGCGCGTCGCGCGGCATGATCCGCTCGTGGAAGACGACGTCAAGGCGGGGGTTGTCCAGGTCGAGCCACGCGGGGACCTGTCCGCAGGTGACCAAGTGGACGCGACGCGCCCACGGGGCAAACCGCTCGACGCCGCGAAACCAGAGGCGCAGCGTGCCCATGTCGCGAAAGCGCGCCGCCGAGCCGTCACGACGCCGTCCGGGCGCGGCCGGGCACAGGTCGGCGCGCGCGTCGCGTCGCGCCTGCCACGCGGGGTCGGAGCCGTCGACCCAGGTCACGACGACGTCGACCCCCTCCGCCACGGGGGCGGCCGCCTCCCCGCGGCCCGCTCGACGCCCTCTGCGTGCCCTCATCTCGCGTGCCTCCGTCTGCCCGTCAAATCCGCGCAGTAGCATGGTAGGCCGTGAGGAGTGAAATGTCGATCATGGCGACGGCGCCCATGCAAGGGACGCACTGCGTCCCCGCGCGCCGTCGCGTCAGCGAAGGGAGGGGCGCGCATGCGCGGCGCCCATCGCACGCACGGCCGCCACATGCGCGTGGTGACGGGCCCGGCGGGGACCATGGGCCGGGCGGGCGTCACGCGCAGGCACGTCGTCGCCGGTCTCGGGACCGCGGCCGTCTCGGCCGGCCTCGCCTGCTGTCTCTCCGGCTGCGCGCACGGGCCGTCGTATGCGGTCACGTCGGCGCCGGTCGCGGCCAGCGCCGACGACGCCGCGAACCCGCGCCGGGGATGGACGCGCCTCGTGAGCCACGTCCTGACGGACGGGGGAGCCGGGCCGGACGACCTTGGCGACCTTGAGGGCCTGCCCGCCGACGTCCGCCTGCTCGTCGTGGAGGTCAACCTGCGGGAGTTCCGTGACGACGAGCTCTCCCCCGCGGCGCTCGACCAGGCGGACGCCGTCCTTACGGCCTGCGCGCACGACGGCCGCGCGCTCGTCGTGCGCTACCTCTACGACTGGGACGGCCAGGCCGCGCAGACCGAGCCCGCCGACCTCTCCCTCGTGGAGCGCCACATGGCGCAGCTCGGCCCCGTGACGTCGGCCCACGCGGACGACGTCCTGTGCCTGCAGGGCGTCTTCGTCGGCGACTACGGCGAGACGCACGGGACCGACAAGACCGACAGAGCGAGCGTCGTCGAGCTCGCGCGCGCGCTCGCCCGCGAGATGGACCCCGCGATCCCCCTGTGCGTGCGCACCCCCGCGCAGCTGCGCGCGATCGTCGCCGCCGACCCCGACCTCACCGGGCGGTTCGGCCTGTTTGACGACGGAATCCTGGGGTCGGAGACCGACCTGGGGACCTACGCGAGCGCGTCCGATCTGGAGGCGTCGGGCGGCCAGGCGGACGGCGACGGCAGGCACGGCAGGGCCGACGAGCTCGCCTTCCAGAGCGCGCTCTGCGCCACCGTGCCGAACGGCGGCGAGGCGGTCTCCGGGGGGATCGACGACGGGGTTGAGCAGCTCTCAACGCTCGCCCAGATGCGCCTGACCTACCTCTCCCGCCAGTACGACCCCGCCCTGCTCGGCCTCTGGCGCACCCGGCGTTTCAGCGCCGAGGCGTACGCGGCGCTGCTCGCGGCGCTGCCCGCCCACGAGACGATCCTCGCCGACGCGCGGGCGTTTGACGGGGCGACGCTGCTCGACTTCGTCGGCGCGCACCTCGGCTACCGGCTCGTGCCCTGCGGCTGCGAGCTGCGTCGCCCTCCGTCGCTGGTGGAGAGGCTGGCGCGACTGGCGCGCGACGACGATGACGACGATGACGACGGCGCGAGCGCGGACGGGGACGCCGTCGTCGTGCGCGTCGCGAACGTCGGCTTCGCCTGCGCCTATCGCGACCTCGCCGCGACGCTCGCCCTCGTGCCGCAGGGGGAGGCGGCGGGCGGCGACGCGTTGTCCCTGAGCGCGTCCGACCCCCACGTCGCCTCCTGGCAGACGGGCGACCGCGGCGAGCTCCTGTTCCCTCTGCCGGCGCAGGGCCTCGCGCGCGGCAGCTACGAGCTGCGGCTCTCACTGTCCGACGTGACCCGCGACGGCGACGCGACCGGCGAGCCCATACGGCTCGCCTGCGCGGGCGCGGGTGACGACGGCAGCGTCGCGGTGGGCACGCTGCGCGTGGAGTGAGGCCGACGACGCGGGCGACCCCGAGCGCACGTCCGCGCGGCGCACGCTAGCCGGTCGCGCGGAGCCTCCCGATCACGCACGCGCAGGCGCCCGGCGCGACGTCACGCGCGACGACGGCGGCAGGCGCGTTCGCGAAGGGGACCGGCACCCCGTCGGTCTCGCGAACGCAGCGGGCGACGAGCCAGGCGACCGCTGCATCGCCGGGTACGCCGCGACC
>CACZRK010000231.1 GCA_902783515.1 uncultured Coriobacteriaceae bacterium
CATCGTGTGACGGACATCGCAGCTCAGATGCATTCGTGTAGAGTGACGGCACCTAAAAGGCAGCCAGCTGGTCGCCCGCCACGACGGGCGCACCATGGATGAGAAGGCGGTTCGAGGACAATGACAGAGGCATCGTTACAACTCAATCAGGCGGGCGCGGCAAGCGCCTCCGCCGCGGCCTCCACGTGGAGGACCAAGCTGCGCGCGCTGGGCCCGGGCATCCTCATGGCGACGGCGGCCGTCGGCGGTTCGCACATCGTCTCGTCCACCCAGGCGGGCGCCATCTACGGGTGGCAGCTGGCGATCCTCATCCTGCTCATCAACCTGTTCAAGTACCCGTTCTTCCGCTTCGGCACGCAGTACACGGCCGAGAGCGGCCTGAACCTGATCGAGGGCTATGCCACGAAGGGCAAGGTCTACCTGTTCGTCTACTTCGTGCTGAACGTCTTCTCGGCAATCGTCAACACCGCGGGCACGGGCATCCTGTGCGCCGCCATCCTGGCCAACATCTTCCCGGCCTCGTGGGGGCTCAGCATCTCGCAGATCACGACGATGATCGTCGTGTTCATCTGGGGCATGTTGCTGCTCGGCGGCTACCGGTTCCTGGACGGCCTGTCCAAGTGGATCATGACGGCGCTCACGATCGCGACGGTCGCCGCGGTCATCATCGCCCTCTTCACGCACCGCGCGTACGTGCCCGACTTCGTGCCGCCGTCGCCCTGGCAGCTCTCCGCCCTGCCGTTCATGGTCTCGCTCATGGGCTGGATGCCCGCGCCCATCGAGATCTCCACGCTGAACTCCATGTGGGCGGTCGAGAAGCGCAAGTCGGTGAAGGTCAGCGAGAAGGACGCGATGTTCGACTTCAACGTCGGCTACATCGGGACCGCCATCCTCGCCTTCTTCTTCCTCGCGCTCGGTGCGCTCATCCAGTACGGCAACGGCGAGCCGGTCAAGAGCGCCTCGGCGGCCTACATCGCGCAGTTCGTCTCCATGTACGCCACCGCGCTCGGCTCGTGGGCACGCCCCCTCATCACCGTCATCGCGTTCCTGTGCATCTTCGGCACGGTGCTCACCGTCATCGACGGCTACTCACGCGCCAACAACGAGGCGCTGCGCCTGCTGCTCGGTCGCGAGGAGGCGCCCAAGCACTCCCTTGCCGTCTGGATGACCGTCGTCGCCGGCGCCGGCCTCGTGATCGTCTTCCTGTTCTCCGGCACGGTCTCCACGCTGCTGCGCTTCGCGATGATCGCCTCGTTCATCACGACCCCGTTCTTCGCGCTGCTCAACTACTCGCTCGTCAGCAACAAGGAGCACAAGCTGCACGGCTGGCTGAAGTGGCTCTCCATCGTCGGCCTCGTCTACCTGTTCGGCTTCGCGCTGTTCTTCATCGTCGCCATGGTGATGGGCGTGGCGTACTAACGGTGCGGTGACGGCGCGGGCGGCGCGCGAGACGTGCCGCCCGCGCCCGCCGTGCTCCGACCGCCCGTGCGCGCGTGCCGCGGCCTAGATCACGTAGAACCCGGCGGGCTCGGGCTCGTCGGGCCGGTGGATGATGACCTCCTGGTCCTTCAGCTTGACGCGGGCGTTGGCGGGCACCGACTCGCAGACAAAGGCGCTGCCGCTCACGACGGCGCCGCTGCCGATGACGGTCTCCCCGCCCAGGATGCTCGCGTTGGAGTAGACGGTCACGTAGTCGCCCAGCGTGGGGTGGCGCCTGACGCCGCGCAGCTTCTGGCCCTTGCGCAAGGAGAGCGCGCCCAGCGTGACGCCCTGATAGAGCTTGACGTGGTCCCCGATGACGCAGGTCTCGCCGACGACCACGCCGGTGCCGTGGTCGATGAAGAAGTACTCGCCGATCTGCGCGCCGGGGTTGATGTCGATGCCCGTGCGGCTGTGGGCGTGCTCGGAGAGGATGCGCGGGATGAGCGGCACCCTGAGGTCGTAGAGCACGTGCGCGAGGCGGTACACGAAGATGGCGTACAGCCCGGGGTAGGAGATGAGGACCTCCTCGTAGCTCTGGGCGGCGGGATCGCCCTCAAAGAGGGCCTGGATGTCGGTCAGCAGCAGGGCCTGCACGTGGGGCAGACGGTCCACGAACGCGTCGGCCAGCTCGGTGGCGCGCTCGGTCGCCTGCTCGGGGTCCAGGTCGTCGTCGGCAAAGAGCAGCGCCGCGTGCACCTGGTCGCGCAGGACGCGCTCGATGTGCAGCAGCCGCTCGCCCAGCAGCAGGTCGGAGCTCTCCCCCGCCGCGCTGTCGTCGTCAAAGTAGCCGGGGAACATGAGGCTGCGCAGGTCGTCGAGCAGCCCGATGCACTGCGCCTTGCTCGGAAAATGCTTCTTGGGCTTGCCGAACAGCTCGTTCTCTGCGGCGTAGCCCTTCTCGAACGCGGCGACGCTCGCGTTGAGCCGATCGTATTCCATGGGGACCTCCTCATTCGACTTGGGCAGATTATACGAGTGCGTGGGCGCCATCGTGCCCACAAAATCAATCTTTTTGGTAGACGATATCGAACCCAAGCCGCCCCGGGATGCGGCGCCGTCTCGCACGCATGCGCCGCACAGGTGACGACAGGGGCGCGCCGCCGCGAGAGACCCCCTCCCGCGTCAGCGCGCCCCCTCTCGCACACCCCTTGATGCCATGCGAAGCTCACGCGAATCACGACGGCGGACCATCAGGGCAGCGAGCCGTCAGAGATCCGCGGCCGCAGCGATCGCGATTACTTCGCGGCAAGCCTCTTGCCCACGTGACGTCCCATCGTCGCGCTGAGCCCGGCGTTGAGCCCGGCGGCCAGGTTGGGGTAGCTCTCGTTGTACTTGCAGCCGGCGTCGTTGCCGATGACGTAGAGCCCCTCGATGACGTCGCCGTTCGCGTCGACCGCCTCGCACTCCGGCGTGATCTTTACGCCGCTGAACGTGCAGAGGATGTCGCCGCCGACCTTGATGCCGTAGAACGGCGCCTCGCGGACGGGTGACAGGCGGAACGGCTCCTTGCCGAAGTCAAAGTCCTGCCCGGCGTCGCACAGGTCGTTGTAGCGGCTGACCGTCTCCACGAAGGTCTCCGCGTCGATGCCGAGCTTCTCCGCGAGCTCCTCAAGCGTGTCAGCCTGCTGGCAGCTGCCGTCATCGATCGACTGCTGCACCTCGGCCGAGATGCTGTCACGGTCACCACCCATGAGGTGGTCTCCCCCCTCGCGGAGGTACTGCGTGGAGCATCCGATGGTGTGGAAGCGGTCGATGTCATCCAGGTAGTTCGCGTCCCAGATGGGGTACCACGCGTGATCGGCGAACTTGCTCGCGGCGTGGAAGACGTAGTCGTACGGCGAGCTCTCGTTGCAGAAGCGCTCGCCGCGGCTGTTCACCTTCAGGAACGGCTGCGATCGCAGGCAGTTCACGCCGAAGTTGCCCGCATAGGGGTCGCCGATCTCCACGTCGGGGTGCACGGCACCACGATCGAACACCATCGAGGACTGCGTGCCGTCAAGCTGGGCGCCCGCCCACAGACATGCCTTGATGCCGTCGCCATAGGGCTGGCTTGCGGTGAAGATCATCGAGAGGCCTGCGTAGACGTCAGGCTGCAGCGCCCGCATCATGTCGCGGTTGAGCACATACCCGCCCGTGGCGATGACGACGCCCTTGCTCGCGTTGACCCGCAGGTACGAGTCAAAGTTCTCGCCAGTTGAGCAGTAGGCGCCCGTGACCTTGCCGTCCTCGACGATGAGCTTCTCGAGCTTCGTGTAGCCGCGATGCTCGCAGCCGTCGTACGAGTTCAGGAGGTCGATGAAGTAGTGCAGCATCGTCGCCTCCGCCGACCACTTCATGTCCGTGCCGATCGAGGCGTGCCCGGTGGGCCAGCACCGGTAGTTCGTGCTGCCGAGCGGCATGTTCCACTCGTTCTCGACCGTCACGTTGCCGGTCTTGGCGGCGTGGTTCGTGTACCAGTCGATCGCCTCGCCGCTCTCGTCGGCCCACATGCGCCAGATGCGCATGTCGCACGTTCCGTCCGCGTAGTGGACGATGTCGTTGAGAATGGCGGTCTTGTCGATATGGGCCTCGTCGTGCTCCTTCTGCAGAGCGGAGTCGACGGCGCCCAGGGCGCTCGCGCGAATGCCGAAGCCCAGCTCCATGCGATCGATGAGCAGAACCTTGGCGCCCTCCTCGGCGGCAGTAACCGCGGCGAAGAGACCCGAGTCGCCCGCGCCCACCACGAGCACCTCCGTGTCCACGGTCTCGGAGCAGTCGTCGTCGGTGATGTCCGGCGCCTCGCCCAGCCAGGAGGGCACGGTCTGACCTGCCTCGGCATCCTTGGCGGCAGAACCCGCATCGGTCGTGGAGGCGGCCTCCTCGGCGAAGGCGGGCACGGCGGCGACGGCTGACGCCACGGCGGCTCCGGCGACGAAGCCTCGCCGCGTAAGGCCGCCGAGCGGGCTTCCCGCGATGACACTCGAGATTCGCGCTGCGTTCTGCATGGTTCCTTCCTTTCATGATGGGTGCGGGCGTCGCTCGCAGCGAACGCCCTCGCTGACGCCTACGCATACTCGCCCAGAGTCGCTGTCTTGAACCCACCCCAGCCGGGGCTGATGACGCCTACAATGATGGGGGGACCTTCGGGTGCTCGATAGACCCCCACTGGGGGGTTGAGGCATCATCTGGGCAGCTCAATGACGGCGGGGGAGCCTATGGAAGACGCGGCATGCACGCAAGGGAGCACACGCGCCGAAGCGCGGACGAAGGCGGCTTTGCCCGCGCTGACGGCGTTCTTCCTCTCAAGTCTCTACATACGCATGCTCAACGCGACGATCTTCCCCGCGGTGGCGGCGTTGGCACCACTCGCGCGCGAGGCGTCGACCGGCTGCGGCATCGCCACGAGCCTCCTCGTCGCGCTCGTCATGCTCCGACGGCCCTCCGGCATACGGGGGCGCCTGTTCGCCTGGCTGGCCACCGCACTCGCAGGCGGCGGGCACCTTGTCGGCTGGGCGGGCGTCGCGCTTGACAGCGGGGCGATCGCGACGGCAGGGCTCTGCCTTTCCTCGGCGGGCTACACGTGGCTCTCGCTGCTCGTGCTCGTCGCCCTCTGCCACCTCGACTTCCGCAGACTCGCGGTCGGCCTGCCGCTCGCCTCCGGCCTGGCGTATCTGTGCGCCCCCGCATTGGAGGCCATCCCCTTGGCGGGCGGAGCCGCGTGCCTCGCGTACGCGCTCGCCACCGTCCCGCTGATCAACCGCTCGGTGCGGCAACCGCTCGAGCTCGCCGCGAGCTCACCCGCTCTGGATGGCGCCACGCTGCTGCGCCCCTCGTCGTATCTGCCGCTCACAAGCACTCTCTATGTCTGTATGCTGTTGTTCTCGATCGCGAGCGGCTTTGGCACGCGCTTCTTCTCCGACGCGGGAAGCCTCTGGGGACAGGTTGCCGCGGGCGGCACCCTCCTCGCGCTTGCCACGTGGAACGTCAGGGCGCGCGGCTCCGACCGTCTGGACGCGCTCTTCTCCCTCGTCCTCGTCATCACGATGGCAGGGTTCTTCCTCGCGCTTCTGCCCACCGCCAGCATCGCGGCGTCACTGCTGCTCGGCGTGGGGTCGAGCGTCGCCGGTGTGCTGTTTGACCTCGTGCTCGTCGTGGTTGCCGCGCGCAATCCGCGCGCCGAGCTGCTCGTGTTCGCCTGGGGCGGCGTGATGAGCACCCTCGGCGCCATCATCGGCGCGAACGTGGGCGGTGCGGTCGGCGACGCGGGCGCCGGCAGCGCCATGCAGTTCGCCACCGTCATCGTGGCGGTGGCCTTGCTCGCGTACGTCGAGCTTGGCATGCGCTCGTTCAGCTTCTCCGCGACGGTCCTGGGGCTGCGGCCAGACGAGGGGCTCGCCGCCTAGGCGAACCCGTCGGACGGCCACACGATCGAGCAGGCCTGCGAGGACGTCGCGAGGTCGCATGACCTTACCCCGCGTGAGCTGGACGTCCTTGTGCTGCTCGCCCGCGGGCGCAACGCTGCGTACATCGAGGAGGAGCTCACCTTGGCGCACAACACCGTGAAGTCCTACATCAAGCATGTCTACGCCAAGCTTGGCGTCCACAGCCAGCAGGAGCTCATCGACCTCGTGGAGCGAACCTCGGCATAGGGGCTGCGAGCGCGGGCGACCTCGTCGGCTCCCGTCGGCGCGCCTGCCGCCGCCAGTCGCCCCCGACCCCTCAGCGCGCCCGGCGCCGGTGGCGGCGCGCCTTGTCGGCGTACATCGCGCGATCGGCGCGGCGGGCGGCGCCCTGGAAGCTCTCCCCCGCGCGGTAGAGGGCGACGCCGACGGCCATGGTGTCGCCGCCCTGCTCGTCAAGACGGTCGCGCACCATGCGCTGCAGGGCCGCCGCGTCGCGCGGCACGTCGTCGCCCGCCTTCATGAGCACGATGAACTCGTCGCCGCCCACGCGGTACGCCGTGCCCTCGCCGAACGCGCGCTCGAGCGCGCACGCGGCGCCGCGCAGAAGAGCGTCGCCCGCGCCGTGGCCGTCGCCGTCGTTGACCTCCTTGAGGCCGTTGAGGTCGGCGTAGATCACGACGACCTCCTGACCGGCGGCGATGCGGTCGGCGTCCCCGTACAGCGCGCGGCGGTTCGGCAGGCCGGTCAGCTCGTCATGCGTGCTCGCATAGTTCAGTCGCCGCACGAGGCGGTTGTTCTCGGCCGTCTCCGACAGGAAGAGCGCGGCCGTGCGCAGCACGCGTTCCATGTTCGCC
>CACZRK010000232.1 GCA_902783515.1 uncultured Coriobacteriaceae bacterium
CACACGCACGTTCGGGAGCACTTTCGGCACATGTCTGCACGAACGGGAGACCTCCGAGCGAGCCCCCGCCCCGTCATCGGCGCCGCGATGTCTCCCATTCGTCAAGTGCTGTACCTGTGCCTCCGCAAAACCCTCCCGAACGCATGTTTCTGTCCCCGGAAAGCCTCCCTTTCGCGCACATCCGTCCCGACCCGGCGCCGTGCCCCGTACGCAGGCCTCCCATTCGTGCAGATCCGTTTCGCCCGCCCGCGCCCGCACACCCGTGTGCCCGCCCGCGCCCGCACACCCGTGTGCCCGCCCGCGCCCGCGCACCTGTGTGCCCGCCCACACCCGCCTGCGCCACAGGCGTCGAGGGGTCATCCGTCGGCGTTCTGCGGAGTTCCGCTTACTGTCTTGTCACTGACAAGACAGTAAGCCATACTACCCGACCCAAGGCCGGTAACGTGACGCGGAGGGAGTCTGGGGTGGAACGGTTCAAGGCGTATCTCAAGAAGAAGGGCGTGGAGGTGTCGGTGCAGCGATACCTGATCGACGCGATGGGCGCCATGGCGCAGGGCCTGTTCGCCTCCCTGCTCATGGGCACGATCCTCTCGACGATCGGCACGCAGTGCGGCATCGGCCTGCTGACGGACATCGGCGCCTTCGCGAAGTCGGCGGCCGGCCCGGCGATGGCCGTCTCGATCGGGTTCGCCCTGCGCGCGCCCTCGCTCGTGCTGTTCTCGCTGGTCGCCGTCGGAATCGCCGCGAACCAGCTCGGCGGCGCCGGCGGCCCGCTCGCGGTGCTCGTCGTGGCCATCGTCGCGTCGGAGTGCGGCAAGCTCGTCTCCGGGGCGACGAAGGTCGACATCCTCGTGACGCCGCTCGTCACGATCCTCGTGGGGTGCCTGCTCAGCTACGCCGTGGCGCCCGGCATCGGGGCGGCCGCGAGCGCCTGCGGGGCGCTGATCATGTGGGCGACCGACCTGCAGCCGCTGCTCATGGGCATCGTCGTCTCCGTCGTCGTGGGCATCCTGCTCACGCTGCCGATCTCCTCGGCGGCCATCTGCGCGGCGCTCGGCCTCACGGGGCTGGCGGGCGGCGCGGCGGTGGCCGGCTGCTGCGCCCAGATGGTGGGCTTCGCGTTCATGAGCTTCCGCGAGAACCGCTGGGGCGGTCTGGTGAGCCAGGGGCTGGGGACGTCGATGCTCCAGATGGGCAACATCGTGCGCAACCCGCGCGTCTGGATCCCGCCGACGCTCGCGGCGGCCGTCACGGGACCCATCGCCACCTGCGTGTTCGGGCTCACGATGGATGGCCCGGCGATCTCCAGCGGCATGGGCACCTGCGGCTTGGTCGGCCCCATCGGGGTCTACACCGGCTGGCTCGCCGACGTCGCGTCCGGCGCGATGCCGGGCATCGCCGCGACGGACTGGCTGGGGCTCGTGCTGGTGTGCTTCGTGCTGCCCGCCGTCCTCTCGGTTGCCTTCGGCTGGCTGCTGCGTAGAATCGGATGGATACGCGAAGGCGACCTCACGCTGGAGAGCGCCGACGCCATGGCGAGGGGGAAGGGCGAGGCGTAAGGGCGATGACGGGTGCGGAGCGGCGGGCGGCGATACTGCGGGCGCTTGATGAGGCCGGCGCGGCGCGGCCGATCTCGGGCGAGGCGCTGGGCGCCCGCCTGGGCGTGAGCCGGCAGGTCATCGTGCAGGACATCGCCCTGCTGCGCGCCGAGGGGCATGCTGTCGTCAGCACGAACCGCGGCTATGCGCTCGCACCCGCCCCCGCCGCCGCACCCGCCACCTCGGCCGCGCCTGTCCGCCGCCTGGTCAAGGTGCGCCACACCATCGATCAGATCGCCGAGGAGCTGGACCTGATCGTGGACCGCGGCGGCCGCGTGGAGGACATCATGGTCAACCACCGCACCTACGGCCTGGTCCGCGCGCCGCTGAACGTGAAGAGCCGCCGTGACGTGCGGCACTTCCTTGACGACCTGGCGGCGGGGATCTCCAGCCCGCTGCTCACGCTGACCGACGGCTATCACTTCCATCACGTCAGCGCCGACACGCCCGAGGAGCTGGACGAGATCGTGGCCGCCCTCGGCGCGCACGGTATGCTCGCGCGCCTCACCGACTACGAGCGTGAGCGGATGACCGCGGGCGACGGCGAGGCCTGCGACGGCCTTGACGCCCACGACGCCCACGACGCCGACGACGCCCGCCCCGCCAGCGCGTGCGACGCCGACGACCCGCCGACACGGTCGCTCTGACGACTCCTGTCTCCACCTGCGTGTATGGGCCAAACCTCACAATAAGACGCTTAGATTTCATCAGCGAAATAGCCTAAGAAATTCTCCGCGAATATGTTTAAGATCGTGGGGGATGGGCATATACATAAGCGTCAAGAGGCAAGGCCCCCTGAGGGAACGTTCCTCAGGGGGAACGAAGGAGCTGAGCGTCATGGCAAGCATCGTTCCGTACACCACTGGTTCTGCGAGCATCAATCCCGTCGTCGACTGGTTCAACGCGCTGAACGACGCGTTCGGCATGCCGACGGCAGAGATCGCGCCGGCGACGATGCAGATGGACGTGGAGGACGAGCCGACCGCCTATCACGTCTCGGTGACGGTCCCCGGCGTCAAGCGTGACCAGATCGACGTCGAGCTGAACAACGGCAACCTGATGGTCACGGTCGACAAGAAGGACTCCGACGAGGACAAGAAGAAGAACTACGTGCGCCGCGAGACGAGCGAGTTCCACGCCACGAGGAGCGTCTATCTGAAGGGCGCCGATCCCAAGGGCGTGACGGCCTCGATGAACGACGGCGTGCTGACGATCAACGTGCCGAAGCAGCAGGAGGCCGCGGGCGCGAAGATCGAGATTCAGTAACGTCGCGTCGATCACGTCGATACGGTCTTCAGGACGGTCGATCAGATCGCGAGTCAGCCGCGTGACGGCGGTCACGCGATCCTCGTCAACACATGATGCGCGTCCCGGCGCGTGACGGCCGGGTTGAGAGATGCCCCCGTGTGGGCAGCGACCCCGTCATCCATGGTGGATGGCGGGGCCTTTTGCGTTCCGGGGAACGTGCCCCCGCGACGGCCGCGTCCGCCTCCCTCGCGGCGCGCGTCGCCCGCGCCCGCCCTGCCCGTCGGCCCGGGCACGGTTTCCCGATGGTCACGCCGCTGTTACGAGATAATGTCTCCCAAAATGGTAGGAATTTTTCTCGACGTAACCAACGGGCAATAGAGCACGCCTAGCATCGCCTGTGGTGCGTGGGCGCATGCGCCCGGACGTGGCCGGCAAGGCCGTCGCGAGGCGCGCGGCGCACGTCGCAGGTCGCGTCCCGCGCCCCGCCGCACCCTCATGTGTCGCACGGGAAGGAGACCTTCATGACCATCACCAGGACCACCTTCGTCAGGGGCATGGGCGCCGCCATCCTCGGGTCGGCGCTCGCCGGCCCCGCGCTCGCCTCGGCCGCCGAGAAGGCCTCGGCCGCGTCCTCCTCCCGGGACGCCCTCGGGGCGGCGTCCTCCGCCAAGGACGCGTCCGCCTCGGCGTTCTACGAGCGCGACGAGCCCGGCTCGGTGGTCGACGACGCGGTCCTGTACCGCGTGACCGACGACGGCGAGCTTGAGTACGACGTGGTGCACGCCG
>CACZRK010000233.1 GCA_902783515.1 uncultured Coriobacteriaceae bacterium
CATTGACGCAGCGTCAAGGGACAGAGTTCGACGAACGGGAGCATCCGCGAGGCCGTCACGGGCGAGCGGGTGCTCCCGAACGCGCGCAGGCGTACCCCTTGGATCCCCAAAAGCCTCCGAAACGTACGCCCGCGCGTTCGGGAGCACTCCGGATCGTCGATTCCTGTCCCAGTGAGCCTGCCAAACCCTCCCAAACGAAAGAACCTGTCCCCCTGCCTACCCCCGCCTCGCCCGGACCCCCGAACGCGACGGGGCGGGGGCGCCGTCGCAAGCGCACCCCGCCCCGCATGTCACGCATCCGTCAGCCGCGCGCCCGCGCGCGCTTCAGCCGCCCGCGCTCGCGCGCTACTTGTTCACGATCGCGCCCGACGCGCCGCTGCCGACGAGCTGCGCGTAGCGCTTCAGGTAGCCGGAGAGCTCCTTCGTCTTGGGCGTGAACGCCGCCATACGACGATCAAACTCCTCCTGCGGAATCTTCAGCTCCAGCTTGTAGTTCGGGATGTCGATGGAGATGATATCGCCCTCCTGCACGATGCCGATGGGGCCGCCGCTCGCCGCCTCGGGCGAGACGTGCCCGATGCAGGCGCCGCGCGTCGCGCCGGAGAAGCGCCCGTCGGTGATGAGCGCCACGCTGCCGCCGAGGCCCATGCCTTGGATCGCCGAGGTCGGGGTCAGCATCTCGCGCATGCCCGGGCCGCCCTTCGGGCCCTCGTAGCGGATGACGACCACGTCGCCGGGGTTGATCTTGCCGCCGTCGATGGCCGCCTGGGCCTCCTCCTCGCTCTCAAAGACGCGCGCGGGGCCCTCGTGGACGAGCATCTCGGGCGCGACGGCGGAGCGCTTGACGACCGAGCCGTCGGGGGCCAGGTTGCCGCGCAGCACCGCGATGCCGCCGGTCTCGGAGTAGGGGTTGTCGATCGGGCGGATGACGTCATAGTCGCGCACCGCGCACCCGGCGATGTTCTCGCCCACCGTCTTGCCCGTCACGGTCAGGCAGTCGCGCTCGATGAGGCCGCGCTTATCCAGCTCATTCATGACGGCGTAGATGCCGCCGGCCTCGTTGAGGTCCTCCATGTAGGTGCGGCCGGCTGGCGCGAGGTGGCACAGGTTGGGCGTGTGCTTGGAGACCTCGTTGGCGATGTCCAGGTTGATGTCGATGCCGCACTCGTGCGCGATGGCCGGCAGGTGCAGCATCGTGTTCGTGGAGCAGCCGAGCGCCATGTCCACGGTCAGCGCGTTCTTGAACGCCTCGCGCGTCATGATCTTGCGCGCGGTGACGCCCTGCTCGAGCATCTTCATGACGGCCATGCCGGCGTGCTTGGCGAGCTCGATGCGCGCGGAGTAGACGGCCGGGATCGTGCCGTTGCCCTGCAGGCCCATGCCGATGACCTCGGTCAGGCAGTTCATGGAGTTGGCCGTGTACATGCCCGAGCAGCTGCCGCAGGACGGGCAGGCGTGCAGCTCGTAGTCGCGCAGCTCGGCGGCATCGATCTTGCCGGCGTTGAAGGCGCCGACCTCCTCGAACATCGTGGACAACGACGTCTTCTTGCCGTGCACGTGACCGGCGAGCATGGGGCCGCCGGAGACGAACACGCACGGGATGTCCAGGCGCGCGGCCGCCATGAGCAGGCCGGGGACGTTCTTGTCGCAGTTCGGGACCATGACCAGCGCGTCAAAGCCGTGCGCCAGCGCCATGGCCTCGGTGGAGTCGGCGATCAGGTCGCGCGTGACCAGCGAGTACTTCATGCCGACGTGGCCCATCGCGATGCCGTCGCACACGGCGATGGCCGGGAAGACGACCGGGGTGCCGCCCGCCATCGCGACGCCCATCTTCACGGCCTCGACGATCTTGTCCAGGTTCATGTGGCCCGGGACGATCTCGTTGTACGAGCTCACGATGCCGACGAGGGGGCGGTTCATCTCCTCCTCGGTCATGCCAAGCGCGTGGAACAGGCTGCGGTGGGCCGCGTTGCTCGGCCCGAACTTGATCGCGTCACTCTTCAGTTCCATTGTCCGTTTCCCTCCCCGCGCCGCACCTCGCGGCGGCGCGCCCGTCAGACGTTCTCGAGAGTATGACCGCCGCATCGCTGTCAAGGCGGTCGATTGGTGCCATTATCCCCGCACGTCACGCATGCGCGGCAGGCGTCACCAGATCGGCACGCGCGCCGCACGCCGCGTGCATGCCGCGCGCAGCCTAGTCGGCGAGCGCGAAGCCGGCGGCGGCGAGCCGCTCGCGGATCTGGTCGATCTGGGCCTGGTCGCGCGTCTCCATGCCGATGCGCAGCGTGCAGCTGGAGATGGGCAGGTCCGGGTCGGTCAGGTCGTAGTCGACGGAGACCACGTTCGCGCCGAGCTCGGCGACGATGCCGCTGACCTGCTGCAGCTGGCCGGGCTTGTCGGTGAGCTTCACGCCGAGCGTGACCTTGCGCCCGCTCATGGCCAGGCCGCGGTTGATGACGCGCGACAGGATGTTGACGTCGATGTTGCCGCCGCTCACGACGCACACCACGCGCTTGCCCTCCAGCGGCAGCTTGTGGAACATCACCGCGGCGACCGGCGCCGCGCCCGCGCCCTCGGTGACGAGCTTCTGACGCTCCATGAGGGCGAGGATGGCGGCGGCGATCTCGTCGTCAGTCACGGTCACCACGTCGTCCACGTACTTCTGAACCATCTTGAACGTCACGTCGCCGGGGGTGCGCACCGCGATGCCGTCGGCGAAGGTGGAGACGCTATCCAGGGTCTCCATCTTCCCGTCGTGGAAGGCGTTCGCCATGCTCGCGGCGCCCGCGGCCTGCACGCCGTACACCTTGCACTCCGGGCGCAGCGACTTGACGGCCAGCGCGACGCCGGAGATGAGGCCGCCGCCGCCCACGGGCACGACCACCGCGTCCACGCCGTCCAGCTGGTCCATGATCTCCAGGCCGATGGTGCCCTGCCCCGCGATGACGTCCTCGTCGTCGTAGGGGTGGATGAACGTGGCGCCCGTCTCCTGCTGGATGCGGACCGCCTCGTCGTGGGCGTCGTCGTAGTCGCCCTTCACGAGGCGCACCTCAGCGCCCAGGCGGCGGGTGTTCTCCACCTTCATGATCGGCGCGCCGTCAGGCATGCAGACCAGGCTGTGCACGCCCAGGCGCGTGGCCGCGAGCGCGACGCCCTGCGCGTGGTTGCCGGCGCTGCAGGCGATGATGCCGTGCGCCAGGTCCTCACGGGGCAGCTGGCTGATGCGATAGTACGCGCCGCGCAGCTTAAACGAGCCTGTGACCTGCAGGTTCTCTGTCTTCAGGTAGAGGTCGACACCGGGGGCGACGCCCGGGGCGGCGATGACGTCGGTGCGGCGGGCGACCTGCTTCAGGACGTAGGCGGCGCGGTAGACCTTGTCGAGATCCAGCATGTGAGTCCTTTCGTGCGCTGATGCTTCGGGGACGGGACGGTCGCGCGGGGGCCGCGCGTGCAGGGGACGCGCTACACGGCGAGGAAGTTCGTGATGTGCCCGCCGCCGGGGACCATCGGGCGGACCATCTCGTCGGGGTCGATCACGCAGTCGATGACGTAGCCGTGCCCGCACGCGAGCGCGCGGCCGAGCGCGGCCTCAAACTCCTCGGCGGTGCTCACGCGCTCGCCGGCGAGGCCATACGCCTCGGCGAGCTTGGGCCAGTCCGGCGGGCGGTCCAGGTTCGTCTGCGAGTAGCGGCCGCCGTAGATGAGCGTCTGCCACTGGTGGACCATGCCGAGCACCGCGTTGTCGTAGATGATCGTGATGATCGGCAGGCCATAGTGCTGCTCGCAGGCAAGCTCGTTGCAGTTCATGCGGAACGAGCCGTCGCCGGTCACGTGGATCACGCGGCGGTCGGGGTTGCCCACCTGCGCGCCGATCGCCGCGCCCAGGCCGAAGCCCATCGTGCCGAAGCCGCCGGAGGTGATCAGCTGGCCCGGGTAGTCGTAGTGGAAGTGCTGGACCGCCCACATCTGGTGCTGGCCCACGTCGGTGGCGACGATGGTGTCCTGCGGGCAGAGGCGCGCGATGATCGCGTTCACGTGACGCGGCGTCAGGTAGCCGCTCGTCTCGTCGTAGACCGTCTCGGTCGGGTTGGAGAAGACGAACTCCTTCCACTCCTCGTGATGCTGCTGGTCAAGGCGCTCGTCAAGCATCCGCAGCACGTGGCGGGCGTCACCGACCACGCGGTGCGCGCAGTGGACGTTCTTGTCGATCTCGTCGGGGTCGATGTCGATCATCACGACCTCGGCCTGCCGGGCGAACGTCGAGGGCTTGAGCGCCACGCGGTCCGAGAAGCGGCAGCCGACGGCGATGAGCAGGTCGCAGTTGTCGACGGCGTAGTTGGACGCCTGCGAGCCGTGCATGCCGATCATGCCGGTCGCGAGCGGGTTGCGCGCGCGGAAGCCGCCGGCGCCCATGAGCGTGATGGCCACGGGCGCGTCGGCGAGCTCGGCGAAGCGGTTGAACTCCACGTGCGCGCGGCTGCGCACCACGCCGCCGCCGCAGATGAGCATCGGGCGCCTGGACTCGCGGATCATCTTGACCAGCCGGTCCACGTCGCGCGCGTCCACCTCCGGCTCGCCCAGCGTGCGCGCGAGCTTCACGGGCAGCATGCCCGGCCGCACGTGCGCCGCGTGCTCGGAGACGGGCAGCGGCTCGTAGTCGCACGTCGCCGTCATGACGTCCTTGGCGAAGTCGAGCAGGACGGGGCCGGGTCGGCCGCTGCGCGCCGCGAGGAAGGCCGCGCGCACGACGTCGGCGACCTCGCTGACGTCGCGCACCTGGCGGTTCCACTTGGTGACGGGCTTGGTCACGCCCGTGATGTCGACCTCCTGGAAGGAGTCCTTGCCCAGCAGCCAGTTGGAGACGTTGCAGGTCAGGGCCACGATGGGCGAGCTGTCCATGTACGCGGTCGCGATGCCGGTGACGAGGTTCGTGCAGCCGGGGCCGGACGTCGCCAGGCAGACGCCGACCTTGCCGGTCGAGCGCGCGTAGCCGTCGGCGGCGTGCGCCGCGCCCTGCTCGTGGCTCACGAGGTAGTGCGTGATCTCCGGTGTCTTGTACAGCACGTCGTAGATGTCCAGCACCGTGCCGCCCGGATAGCCGAAGATGGCGTCCACGCCCTGCTCCTTGAGGCACTCCACGAGTATCTGCGCGCCAGTGAGCTCCATGTGGTCGCTCCTTCCCTTCTGTCGGTCGTTCCCCTGCGTCCCCCAGCCGCCTCGCGGCGCGACCGCAGCCGGCGTCGATCCCGCGCGCCGGCCACGCGCGTCGGCCGCATGGCTACGAAAAAGGAGCCCCCGCCTCCCGCGCATGCGGGGACGGGGACTCCTTGAGGCTGCAGCCTTCACGCTGTCCGTGAAGACCGCAGCTAGATAATCGCCAGAATGCCGAGGGCAATGATCGTCGAGACGGTCGGGCGCGGCAGGGCGGCAGCTATAGCGCTCATGTCCACGCTCCTTCCGACGGGCACGCGGCAGGCTGCCGACGCGCGAAGACGATCATCCGAGTACCTGCGGCGAAGTATAGGCGGGGGTATGTAACGGTCCTGTTAACCCGGCGTCGCGGCACGGGAAACGCAAGATTACGAGCGTGGGGCCGGCGGGGCGCCTGCGGGACGTCTCGCGGACTGGCGGGCGCGCGGATGCCGGCGGACGAGCGGGAAGCCTGCGGGCGCGCGGGGCGCGCGGGGGTGGTACGAAGACCAACGTTCGGGAGCATCCGAGGGGCCCGACGGGACAGAGATTTACGAATGGGAGCATCCCGCCTGCCAGCACCCTCTCGAAATCTCTTTCATTCGTGAGGAAATCGGGGAAATGCGGGCCAACGGGGCCTCCCGAACGTGAGGGACGACGTTCGGGAGGCTCCGAATCGCAAGAATCTGTCCCTTGACGCCACGTCAACTCTCCGAAACGTCGCGATCCGTCCCCGCGGCCGCACCGACTCACCCAAACGCACGTTTCTGTCCTGCCCGCACCCGCGGCGCCGCCCTAGCTCTCCCGAACGCAAGGATGCCGCCGGCCCACGTCGAGCCGACGGCATCCCTCAGCAGTCCCGCATGTGCGCGCAAGCGCGCAAGCGCACCTCAGCGCGCGTACGAACCCTTAGTTGTTGACCAGCTTGTCCTCGTCGTTCCAGGAGTACATCTTGCGGATCTCGGCGCCGGTCTTCTCCAGCAGCTGCTCCGCCTCCATGCGACGCATGGCCTTGAAGTGCACCTGGTGGCTCTCGTCGCTCATGTCAAGCAGGAACTCCTTGGCGAAGGAGCCGTCCTGGATGCGGCGCAGGTTCTCGCGCATGCCCTCGCGCGCGGCCTCGGTGATGACGCGCGGGCCGCAGGTGTAGTCGCCGTACTCGGCGGTGTTGGAGATGGAGTAGCGCATGCCCGCGAAGCCGCTCTCGTAGATCAGGTCAACGATGAGCTTCATCTCGTGGATGCACTCAAAGTAGGCGTTGCGGGGGTCGTAGCCGGCCTCCACGAGCGTCTCGAAGCCGGCCTTCATGAGGTCGGTCAGGCCGCCGCACAGCACGTCCTGCTCGCCGAACAGGTCGGTCTCGGTCTCGGTCCTGAAGTCCGTCTCCAGGAGGGCGGCGCGGGCGCCGCCGATCGCGGCGCCGTAGGCGAGGGCGAGGTCAAACGCGTCGCCGGTCGCATCCTGGTGGGCGCAGACCAGGCAGGGCGTGCCCTTGCCGGCCAGGTACTCGGAGCGAACGGTGTGGCCCGGCGCCTTCGGGGCGATCATGATGACGTTGCAGTCCGGGCGCACGGTGATGCAGCCGTAGTGGATGTTGAAGCCATGGGCGAACGCGATGGTCTTGCCCGGGGCGAGGTTCGGCTCGATGTCCTCCTTGTACATCTTCGCCTGCTTCTCGTCGTTGATCAGGATCATGATGATGTCAGCCCACTTGGCAGCCTCGGCGTTGGAGACGACCGTCAGGCCCTGAGCCTCGGCCTTGGCGCGGGACTTGGAGCCCTCGTACAGGCCAACGCGGACGTCGACGCCGGAGTCCTTCAGGTTCAGCGCATGCGCGTGGCCCTGCGAGCCGTAGCCGATGACGGCGACCTTCTTGCCGTCCAGCTTGTGGATGTCGCAGTCCTGCTCGTAGAACATCCGAAACTTGTGGTCTGCCATGTGCGTTTCATCCTTCCGGTCGTGACCGCGGTGGTAGGCATCGATGGACCGCGGCTCTCCATGGGTCCGCTCCTGCTGCTCCGTGACTTCGCCATCAGCGGCAAGAAGCTGCTTCACCGGCATTCGCGTGCTGATCACTATAGGCACTCGGATCGGGCCGAGTCGCGCCGCCGCGGCGCCGCGGCGCCCGAAACACAGGGCGTACATCAGCGCGAAACCGCCGCGTAACACGAGCGTTCGCGCGAGGCCTTGCCCGTCAAGACGCCCGCGCCCCTCGCGCTCGTCTCGCCGCCAACGAGCGTCGCCGCCGCCTGCAGTCGCCGCCTACAGGTTGGTGACCTGGCGCATGACCTGGCCGCCGCGGGACAGCGAGACGACGCCCGTGCGGCAGATCTCCAGGATCCCGTAGTCGCGCATGAGGTCGATGAAGTTGTCGATGCGGCGCGAGTCGCCCGTCAGGTGCATGATGATCGAGTCGCGGGTGTAGTCCTCGATCTTCGCCTCAAAGGCGCGGGCGGCGTCCAGTATCTCGTCGCGATGCACCGGGTCGTTCGGCATCTTGATGAGCAGCAGCTCGCAGCTGATGGCCTCGTCGGCGTCAAACTCCTCCACGCTCACGATGTCGGGCAGCTTGTGCAGCTGGCTCACGAGCTGCTTCTTCGCGACGTCGTCGCCGTCGAACAGGACCGTGATGCGCGAGTACGCGGGCGTCTCGGTCTCGCTCACCGTCAGGCAGGCGATGTTGAACTGCCGGCGGCGGAACATGCTCGTGACGCGGTTCAGCACGCCGAACTGGTTGCGCACCAGGATCGCGATGGTGTAGCGCCTCATCTACTCGCCCTCCCCCTCGGTCGCGCGCGCGTCGGCGGCCGGCGCGGCGGGCGCCCGCCCGTCGGCCTCGCCGGCAGTCAGCGGGTCGCGCACGATGATGTCGTCCATGGAGCCGCCCGGCAGCATCATGGGCAGCACGAGCTCATCCTCCCCGACAGGGCATTCCACGAGGTAGGGGCCATCGGCCGCGAAGGCGCGCCCGAGCGCCGCGTCAAGGCCGCCCAGGTCGGCCACCCGCTCGCCGTCGGCGCCGAACGCCTTCGCGAGCGCCACGAAGTCGGTCCTGCGCTCCAGCGTCGTGTTGGAGTAGCGCTGGTGGCAGATGTAGCGCTGCTGCTGGCGCACCATGCCGAGCACGCCGTTGTTGAGCAGCAGGATCACCAGCGGCGCCCGCACGGTCACGGCCGTGGCCATCTCCACGAGGCTCATGCCGAAGCTGCCGTCGCCGGTGACGAGCGCGGTCCGGCGCCCGGTCGCCAGCGACGCGCCGACGGAGGCGCCCAGGCCGAAGCCCATCGTGCCCAGGCCGCCGCTCGTGACGAAGGAGCGCGGCCGGTCAAAGGAGAGGTACTGCGCCGCCCACATCTGGTGCTGCCCGACGTCGGTGGTCACGGTCATCTCGGGCGTGAGGTGTCGCTGCAGCACGCCCATCACGGCGCGCGGCGTGAGGCCGGGGCGACGGTCGGCGCCGGCGCGCTCCCTGGCGACGAAGCCGTCCACCTCGCGGTGCCAGTCGCCGCGCTCGCGCGGCCTGACGAGCGGCAGGATCCTGGCGAGCGTCTCGCGCAGGTCGCCGCACAGGTCGTGGGTGTCGCGGATGGTCTTGGAGAGCTCGGACTCATCGACGTCTATGTGCACGATCCGCGTGCCGCGGGCGAACTTGGCGCGGTCGCCGGTCGAGCGGTCGTTGAAGCGCACGCCGAGCGCGATGATGCAGTCCGCGTTCTTCATGGCCGTCGTGCTCGCGAAGTGGCCGTGCATGCCCTCCATGCCCAGGAAGCGCGGCGTGTCGGTCGGGATCGCCGAGATGCCCATGAGCGAGCAGCCCAGCGGGGCGTCCAGCGCCTCGGCGAGCGCGAGCATCTCGGCCTGCGCGCCACTCGCGATCATGCCGCCGCCGAAGTAGACGTACGGCCGGCGCGACTGGTTGATGCACTCGGCCGCCGCGGCGATCGCGTCGTCCGGCGCGACCGTGCGGGCGTCCGGCGTGACGGGGGGCTCCGGCGCGTACTCGACCCGGCCCGTCTGGGCGTTCTTCGCGAAGTCGATGAGGACGGGGCCGGGGCGCCCGGACATGGCCAGGCGGAAGGCCTCGCGGATCGTCGGGGCGACGTCCTTGGCCGACCCGACGAAGAAGTTGTGCTTGGTGATGGGCAGCGTGACGCCGGTGATGTCCAGCTCCTGGAACGAGTCGGTGCCAATCTGGCCGGTGGAGACGTTGCCCGTGATCGCGACGAGCGGCACGGAGTCCAGAAACGCGGTCGCGATGCCGGTCACGAGGTTCGTCGCGCCGGGGCCCGACGTCGCGATGCAGACGCCGACCCTGCCCGTCGCGCGGGCGTAGCCGTCGGCCGCGTGCGCCGCGCCCTGCTCGTGCGCCGTGAGCACGTGGCGGATCTCGTCCTCGTGCTGGTAGAGCGCGTCGTAGATGTTGATAACGTTTCCGCCCGGATACCCGAATACCGTGTCGCACCCCTGCTCGATCAGGGTGCGGACGACGACGTCTGCCCCGGTTGTCACCATAGCTGGCACGCTCCCTCCCCGGTCTGCGGCGATCGCTGAGAAACCCCCCGCCGTGCGCGGCGGCCCGCCACGCGCTCGTTGCGGCCATGATAGGCCACGCCACCGGCCGGGTGGCGCACGCGCG
>CACZRK010000234.1 GCA_902783515.1 uncultured Coriobacteriaceae bacterium
GGCGGCGGTGCCCGCACTGGTCACGTCCGTCGCCGTGATGGTGTTCGTCTCGTGTGCCATGATCGCATTCCCTCCTGCGTGTCTGCGTGCGTGTCGCGCCGCGGGCCACGTGCGGCCCCGCCCGGCGCGGCTGTCGGGGCGAACGCTATGCCGCGGGGGGGCCGCGTCGCGTCGCCTGCCGCGTTGAAGTTACGCCGAGACGCCCGTCTCAACCAAATAGTTGAGGCGCGTACCTGCGGCTTCTGGATAGAATGGCTTCTTGCGCGATGCACGCGGGCCAATGACGGCCCGCCGTCCGGTCGCGCGCGACGGGAGGGGGCCCGCATGGCATGCAGGCGCATCGGCAGGCGACACGGTCTCGGGCGGGTGCTGGGCGCCATGCGCGCCGGCGGCGCCGGGAGCGCGGGGTCGGGCGCCGCGGGACGCGCGAACACGCCGCGTCTGCGCTGGCTCGTCCCCTTCTCGTCCGGCGTCGGGCTCGCGCTTCTCTGGGCGACGCTGCCGCTCTATCTCGCGCCGCTCAACACCGGCCTCGGCGCGCAGCTCTTTCCCGCCTTCGCGTTCGTGATCACCTACTTCGCGGGCTCCGCCGTCGCGATGGCGCTGTTCGCGACGCTACCGCACGGACATCGCCTCACCGACGCCGTGCTCGCGTTTCGCCTGCCGCACGCCGTCGTCGGCACGGTCGGGGCGGCGCTGCTGGTGGGGGTCGCGCTCACGGGACTCGCGCCGAGCGACATAGCCCGCCCGAACGCGCCGGTGGCGCCGCCGAGCGTCCCCGCGCTCGTGACGGGCTGCGTCGGCGCCGTACTGGTCGCCTACACCTCCGCCTGCTCCGTCATGAACGCGTCGCGGACGATCAAGCGCCTCTCGCCCGTCGGCGCGACGCTCGCCTGCACGGGCGCCTTCCTCGCGCTCGCGGCGCTCACGCTGCTCGCGGCGTTCGCGTCCGGGCTCGTCCCCTGCGTGCTGATGGCGGCCGTCCCGATCGCCTCGTGGGGGCTGTCCCGTCTTGCGGACACCCGCATGCCGCGCGAGGAGCTTGCCGCCCGCGGCGATCGCGAGCTTATGCTGGTCCCGCTGCGCCAGCGCGACGCCATGCGCTATGGCGCGATCACCGCCGGCCTGTTCATGCTGGGAGGGTTCGTCCTCGGCTACGCCGGCCAGTACGACCACCTGCCTGCCTGGCTGCCCGCGTGGTGGCAGGCGGCGCAGAGCGCGCTCGTGCTCGTCGCCTTCGCCGGCCTCGTGCTGCTCGTGCAGGCCCGGCGCGCGCCGATCGGCGTCGACCTGCTCTGCCGCGTCTGCGTCCCGGCGATCTCCGTCGCCATGGTGCTGATCTTCCTGCCCGAGGCCAACGCCGGCGTGCTGGACGACATCGCCGTGTGCCTCGTCTTCCTCGCGCTCATGCTCTATGACCTCATGGCCTGGGTCATCGACGTCTGCACGACGCGCGGCAGGGACGCCGACCGACCGTTCGCGACGCTGCACGCCTGCCTCAACCTTGGCGCGATGGTCTCGGCCATGGTGTCGAGCATTCCGTGGGAGCCTCTCGACAAGCCGAAGGTCGCCATGGGGCTTGCGCTCGCGACGCTCGTCGTGACGGTCGTCTGCTTGCCGCGCGCCAGCGTCAAGGTGCACTCGCTCACGGACAGCACGCCGTCCCCCACGCGCGACCTCACCGACGACGAGCGCGAGACGTGGGGCGCGCTCGTCGTGTCGCACGGTCTCACCACACGGGAGTCCCAGACGTTCTCCCTGCTCATGACGAACGCAAGCCAGGCGCAGGTCGCGCGCGAGCTTGGTGTCTCCGAGGCGACCGCGCACACGCACATCCAGCACGTCTACGCCAAGCTCGGCGTCCACTCGCAGCGCGAACTTCTCGCATCCGTTCGCGCGAGCGCGCCGACGGGGCGGTAGGCCCGACCGCCGCCGGCTCAGACGCGATGGGCGGCGGCATGGCGCTCTCGCGCACCATGCCGCCGCCCGCTCTCTCGTTGCTCGTTCGGGGCGCTCTCGCCGCTAGCTCTCGTCGCCGGAGAGGTACTTGCCGACGTTGTAGCCGAACGTGCAGTTGCGCGTGTGCGACAGGCAGTTCAGGTTGTGCGGGTAGGTGTTCGCGAACATGCCGCCCGAGGTGAGGCCGAGCGCGAAGAGGCCCTGGATGGGCTGGCCGGACGCGTCCAGCACGCGGGAGTGGACGTCCACCTGCAGGCCGCCGGCGGTGCTCAGCGCCTCGGCGCCCTCAAGGTTCGCGTAGAAGGGCGGCGTGTCGATCTTGGCCATCATCTGGGACGGGAAGTGGAAGTCCTCGTCCTCGCCGGCGTCGCACATCTCGTTCCAGCGCTCGATCGTCGCCACGAAGGCGTCCGCGGGCACGCCCATAAGCTCGGCGAGCTCCTCCAGGGTGTCTGCCTTGAGCGCGGCCGGGCTGGTCGCGGCGCCCACCCAGACCTCCTTGGGGCCGTAGCAGCTGCTGGACGGGGTCCAGATCGCGTCGATCTTCTGGGCGATCGCGCCGTCCACGATGTAGTAGTCGCACGCGCCGGGCTGGGACTGGATCGCGCAGGCAAGGTGGTTGTAGGGCTCGTACTCGGGCGTGAAGCGCCGGCCGAGCTTGTTCACGCGCAGGTAGGGCATGAGCTGCATCGGGTCGAGCATGAGCGGGTGCGGGTACTCGTCCTCAACGCCGCCCACGGCCTTGCCCATCTCGTGCCCGTCGCCGGTGTTCCCGGTGCTCGGCGTCATCCAGCCGCACAGGGCGAGGTCGCGCGGA
>CACZRK010000235.1 GCA_902783515.1 uncultured Coriobacteriaceae bacterium
CCTTGACCTCATGAGCGAGGCCTCCATCCGCTACGAGCGCCAGGTCGACGGCGCTGGCTGCGCGGATGTCTCCAACATCGCCGCCACCCTCTTCGAGGAGTGCGGCTCGGCTGAGGTCTGCCCGGACATCGTGGACGTCTACCCGGCGCCCTTCGAGCCGGCGCGCCTCACGCTGCGCTGCGAGCGCCTGCGCGCGATGATGGGCGCCCCGATCACCGACGAGTTCGCGGTCGCGGCGCTCGAGCGCCTCGGCTGCGCCGTCACGCCGACGGACGCGGCGAGCGTCTTTGAGGTGGTCCCGCCGAGCTTCCGCCCCGACCTGCCCCGCGAGATCGACCTGTACGAGGAGGTCGTGCGCCTGTGGGGCGAGGGCGACATCCAGGCGACCCTGCCCGCCGCGAAAAACCACCGCGGCGGCCTGACCGCGGAGCAGCGTCGCCTGCGCGAGACGGGCGCGGTCCTGCGCGCCTGCGGCCTAAACGAGACCGTCAACTACAACTTCGTCGCCGACGACGACCTGGCGCGCGTGCGCATGGACGACGGCACGCGCGGCGACAAGGTGCGGCTCATGAGCCCGATGTCGGCCGACATGGCCGTCATGCGCCAGACGCTCATCCCCGGCCTGCTGCGCAACGTCGCGTTCAACCATGCCCACGGCGTGCCGAACGTCGCGCTGTACGAGATCGGCCGCGTGTACTTCGGTCGCCCCGGCAAGGCGCAGCCCAAGGAGCGCACCCTCGTCGCCGGCGCGCTGACCGGCGCGTGGCGCGAGGACGGCTGGAACGTGCGCGACGCGCCGCTGGACTTCTTTGACGCCAAGGGCGTCGTGGAGAACCTGCTGGACGCCATGCGCATCACCAAGGTGCGGTACCGCGCCGTCGACCCTGAGGCCATGCCGTTCGCGCAGCCCGGCCGCGTCTGCGAGGTCGTCGCGCACGGCGCCGTGCTCGGTTGGGTCGCCGAGCTGCACCCCGCGATGCTCGCCGACTTCGGTGTGGAGGGCGCGGTGGCCGCCTTCGAGCTGGACCTGGAGGCGATCATCGCCCAGGCGCGCGCCGAGCTGCCGTACGAGGACGTGCCGCAGCTGCCGGCGGTGTCCATGGACCTCGCGCTCGTCGTGGACGAGGACGTCACGTGCGAGCGGCTCATGCAGGTGATCACGAGCGCGGGCGGCAAGAACCTGGACGCCGTCCACCTGTTTGACGTGTACCGCGACCCGGAGCACGTGGGCGTCGGCAAGAAGTCCATGGCGTTCTCGCTGCAGTGGCGCGCGCCCGGCCGCACGCTGACCTCCGAGGAGGCCGAGGCGCTGCACGCGCGCCTCGTCAAGAAGGTCTGCGGCGCGACCGGCGCGAAGGTGAGAGGGGAGTAGTCCCATGGCGAACGAGTCCCGTGGCGAGAGGGGCGACTTCGTGCCTGGTGGCGCGAAGGGCGTCCGCCGAGACAAGGTGGACGAGAAGGCGTCGGCGGTCACGAGCGCGCACACCCGCACGATGACCACCGAGGGCACGACGTCCTTCTCGCCCGTGGACTACGTGAAGCCGCAGGACGGCGGCCGTGACGACGCGGACGGGCGCGCCCGCATCGTCGACCGCGCGACGATGCGGCGCCTCGGGCGCAGCGCGTCGGGCGTCTCGTCGCTGCGCGACACGGTCCGCGCGAAGGGCGGCCGCGAGAAGGCGCCGGCGGCCCCGGCGAACATGCGCGCGGTCGTCATCGTGATCGTCGTCGTCGCCCTGCTCGTCACGGTCGGCGCGTTCTTCCTGTTTAGGAACGCGCTCTCCAGCATGAACGACGCGGCGGTGACGCAGAGCTCCGCCGTCTACGCGACGGACGCCTACGTCGTCCTGGCCGTCACGGACGACGACGGGGGCCTGGCCGACGCGTACGTCGCCTACGTCGACTCGATCGGCGACCGCACCGAGCTCATGGAGCTCAGCCCGACCACGGCGGACAAGACGCAGGCCGCGCAGGGAGACGCGGGCGTGCCCGACGGCGCGCGCACGCTCGCCGCGGTCTGGTCGGACGGCGGCGCCGAGGCGCTCGGCGAGACGATCGCCGACCTGGGCGGCGTCGACGTGAAGCTCACGCTCACCGTCACGTCCGCCCAGATGGCGCAGATCCTTGACCTGGCGGCCAACCCGGGCTCGTCGACGGACCTCACGGCGCTCGCGACCGAGATCGCGCAGGCCAACGAGGGCGAGCAGGGCGCCACGGCGTCCGCGGTGCACGGCATGCTCGTCACGATCCGCGACATCGGGCCCGACGGCTACCTCATGCACGACGAGCCCGCCGACGACGTGAACGTCGGCAGCGAGCCGATGAAGGTCCTGCGCGATCAGGAGTGGCGCACGGAGCTGAGGGGCATGAGGAACACCGGCGAGGACGTCTCGGAGTAGACTGCATGGTGGCGGCCTCGCCGGCCGCCACCACCGACGCCCCGCGCGTCGCCGCGTCTCGCCCCCGGGCGGGGCGGGGACGCGGCAGCGCGAGACACCAGGAAGGCATAACCTGATGGCAGAGAGCACAACCAACACCCACGCGTCCCGCCCGAGCGACGCGACGCCCGGCGCCGAGGACGACGAGGGCACGATCATGATGCCAGCGGCCGGCGCGGGCGACGAGGGGCTGTCCGCCGACGACGAGATAGAGCGCATGGCGCTCGACCTGGTCGGGGAGGGCGCGTCCAGCCGCGAGGAGACGCCGCAGGGCGTCGCGACCATGATGATGCCGTCCGTGCACAAGGAGGAGCGCCCCGGCCCCAAGCCCGTCGTGATCAAGGGAGGGCCGCGTCGCGTCGTGCGCGCGGACGGTCGCACGCCCGAGATCGGCGACGCGCTCGGCCAGCGCCGCTTTGAGCTCTCGAGCGGCCACGAGATGTTCTCGGCCCCCAAGCGGCCGTCCAAGCTCATCGCGTCCGTCATCGGCGCGGCCGCCATCGTCGGCATCATCGTCGTCGTGATCGTGGCGTGGCACTGGTCCACCTCCTCGCTGCGCCTTGAGGCGGAGCGCAGCATGGTCTCCTCGTCGTCCTACAGCTACGCGCTGTCGCTGACGCCGGCAAACGACGGCGGCTACTACACCGCGTTCTTCATCACCTCCACGCCGACGACGGCGGACGGCATCGGGTCGCTCTCGCGCATCCTGCTGTACCGCACGACGGAGCGCCCCGACCGCGACTCGTTCTCCGGCGCGGTGGCGGTGAGCGTCCCGACGAACCTGGCCGTCTCGACGACGTCCTCGTCCAACGAGTCCACGACGGCGTCCATCGCCGACATCCTGGCCAACGTCGGCCCGGTCCGCTCGCTGACGGGCATCGAGACGGCGTTCAGCATCCGCTGCTACAACGTCGTCATCACCGACGAGGACCACTTTGCCGCGATCTCCACGCTGTTGGACGGCAGCGTGCCGGCGAGCTCGTTTGACGCGGAGTCGCTGCTCGGCCACGTGTGCTCCAACCTCTCGCTGGACGACCTGGTCGCCTACGCGGGCAAGGTCGGCTCCGCGACGGGCGGCTCCATCACGATGTTCGAGGCGCCGACCACCCCCGTCGCCTCCGCCAGCGGCGAGACGCTCGCGGCGGGCTCGCCTGACAGGTTCCTGACGGCGCTGCACGACGCGATCGCCGGCGTCATGCCCGCCACGACGTCGGGCGACGTCGCGACGACGTACGACGCGGAGGGCAACGAGCTGAGCGCCGACGCCGCGGCCACCTACGAGGGACAGCAGTACGACGCCCAGGGCTACCCGGTCGGGACGCACTACAACGAGAGCGGCGAGCCGCTGCTGGACGAGAACGGCAACCCCGTCGGCACCGAGTACGACGAGAGCGGCGCCGTCGTGCGCGACGCGCGCGGCAACATGGTGATCGCGTGACGGC
>CACZRK010000236.1 GCA_902783515.1 uncultured Coriobacteriaceae bacterium
ACTCGATGTCCATCATGTCGCGGTAGTGGTTCTCAAGGATGCCGAAGACGTCCTCAAGCTCCTGGCCGGCAGCCTCCAGGCCCGGGGTGTGCTTGAGGTTCTCGATCGGCTCGGTGTTGCGGATGCCGGCGACGACGTCCTCGCCCTGGGCGTTCACCAGGTAGTCGCCGTAGAACTCCTTCGTGCCGTCGGCGGGGTTGCGCGTGAAGGCGACGCCCGTGGCGGAGGTGTTGCCCTTGTTGCCGAACACCATGCTCATGACGTTGACGGCCGTGCCGAGGTCGTCCGGGATCTTGTTCTGCTTGCGGTAGATGATGGCGCGCTCGTTGTTCCAGCTGCCGAAGACGGCCTGGATGGCAAGGATCATCTGCTTGTCGGGATCCTGCGGGAAGGTGACGACGCCGTTGACGACGAGGTCGGGGTGCTCCTCGGCGCTCACGTTCTCGGAGAAGATCTGCTTGAAGTCCTCCACGAGGCCCTTCAGGTCCTCGGCGTCCAGCTCGGTGTCGTCCTTCACGCCCTTGCGCAGCTTGCGCGCGGTGATGGCGTTCTCAAAGAGGTCGCCGTCAACGCCCATGACGACGTTGCTGAACATCTGGATGAAGCGGCGGTAGGAGTCCCACGCAAAGCGGGGGTTCTCCGTCTGCTTGATGAGACCGAGGACGGAGTCGTCGTTCATGCCCAGGTTGAGGACGGTGTCCATCATGCCGGGCATGGAGATCGGGGCGCCCGAGCGGACGGAGACGAGCAGCGGGTCCTCGGGGTCGCCGAGGCGCTTGCCGGCGCGCTCCTCAAGGTCGCGGCGGGCGGCCTCGATGAGGTCAAGGACGCCCTCGGGCCAGACGTTGCCGGCGTTCGCATACTCCATGCAGGTCTGGCAGGTGATCGTGAAGCCCGGGGGGACGGGCAGGCCGATCTTGGCCATCTCGGCGAGATTCGCGCCCTTGCCGCCGAGGATGTAGTTTTCGGCGGCAGAGCCCTCGGTCACGTTGTTGCCCGAGGCATCCTTGCCAAACGTGTAGATGCGCTTTACTTCGGTCACTCTCGTCTCCTTCTACGTACGACGTCGCGAGGCGACGCCGCGTGTGGGAACCAGGGGCACGTCGCCGCACCCCGCTGAGTCCCTGCCATGATATCGCCGGACCCGCGCGCCGTCGCGAGTCATCGGGGGAAGGCTCCGCCGAACGTCACCACAAGGAGCCGTAACCGGTGCAAAATGGCCACTCACTCTCAGAAATGGGCCATTCGTGGATCATTACAGCTTTACCATTCGATAAACGGCAGCTCGGCGCACGAGACGTTCACATCAGAGCGAACTATTCGTGCCGCGCGCGCCACGCCGCCTCGGCTGGGTTGAAGTACGAGAGGATGATCTGGGCCGTCTCCTCGACGGCTCGCCCGTTCGTGTGGATGACGATGCAGCCCAGCCGACGCATGAGCGCACGCGCCTCGTCAAGCTCCTCGGAGATGTAGGTCGGGTCCGCGTACCTGCCCGCGACCTCGCGCGCCTCGGCGCTTCCCAGGCGCTCGTAGCGGATCTTGGAGAGGACCTCCGGCGTGGAGAGCAGCCCGAAGACGCGGAAGGGCTCCACGTCAAAGAGCTCCTGCGGGGGCGTGACGTCCTTGGCGAGCGGGATGTTGGCCACGCGGTAGCCGTGGAATGACAGGTACATGGACAGCGGCGTCTTGCTCGTGCGCGACACGCCCACGAGCACGATGTCGGCCTTGGTGAGGTCTTCGGGGTTGCGCCCGTCATCGTGCGCGACGAAGAACTCCATGGCGTCTATCCTGCGGAAGTAGCGCTCGTCGGTCCGGCGGATGATGCCCGCGGTGCCGCGGGGCTCCTCCCCCGTCAGACGCTGGATCGCGTCGAGCGCCGGGCCGAGCACGTCCAGCGAGTCGACCTTGCGCCTGCTCAGCTCGTCGGCCACCGCCGCGCGCAGGTCGCGGTTCGCGATCGTGTAGAACACGAGCGCCGGCGCCTCGCCCGTGACGTGCGCGTCCAGGAACGCGCGGATCTGCTCGATCGAGGAGGCCTTGGGAAGGCGCTCGATGTGCACGGCGCCGTTCTCGAACTGCGCGGCGGCCGCGAGCGCGACGTCAGCCGCCGTGTCGCCGAGCGAGTCGGAGATGACATGGATCGTGGGGACCGTCGGGGCGGCCTGCGCGTCGAGCGGCGCCAGCTCGTCATCGCTCACGAGGGCCGTCAGCCCGTCGTAGGTCTCGCTCGTCGTGGACAGCACACGCATCACGTCCTTTCAGACAGGGGGTCGCACGCCGTCAGGCGGCGTGCGCGTGGCAGCTGCGGCGCGGGTCGTGCGTGCGCCGACGTCGCGCGCGCGTCGACGCAGAGGGGCCCGCACCGCCACTGTAGCGACGCGGGCCCCTCCTGTCACGCCATGCGCGGCGCACGGTGCCTAGTGCCGCTTGCCCTTGCCGGCCTTGGCGCCCTTCTTCTCCATCTTGCCGACGTCGGCGACGTCGCGGAAGGCGCCGACGAAGCGGTTGAGCAGGCGCAGGCGGTTCTCGCGCACCGCCTGGTCG
>CACZRK010000237.1 GCA_902783515.1 uncultured Coriobacteriaceae bacterium
CTCGTCTCGCCTGCCGAGGTCCTACGAGATGCGCCGCTAGGCATCCTCACTACGCGCGACCGACGTGCGCTGCAGGCGAAGCTTGCCGCCGTGGGCTCCGAGGGATAAGACCCAACCATCCGGGGATGCCTCCGAGCCCGCTCTCCAATCGCGCAAGTGGTGTCCCGACGGACTTCGGGAGCGTCCCCTCCCTTGACAACACCAAGGTCGATGCGCGTCGTGTCGGATCCGTCAGCACGGGAGGCGCGAGCGTCGACCTCTCGCGCCTCCCGTGCCCGCCTACATCCCGCGCGTGCCCACCGTGACACCGTCCAGCACGCCGTTCACGAAAGAGAACGACATCTTGTTCGCGAAGTCGCCGGCGGGCTCGTACTCCAGCGTCACGAACGAACCGTCGTCGCTGTGGTACTCGTAGGAGGTCTGCGTGCCATAGACGGCCTGCACGTCGGCGATCGTCGAGGTGCCCAGCGTGATGCCGCCAGGCGTCGTGACGGTCATGACGTCGGCCATCACGTCGGTGACGTAGACGTCATCCACCATGCACTGCTCAAAGGTGAGGGGGTTCTCGCCGGGGTTGTAGATGCTCACGTTGATGTAGTGATAGTCGCTCGGGTCGCCCCAGTTCAGCGTGACGCTCGTCGAGTAGTGCGCGTCCAGCACGTCGCCGACGTCCTCGGGGTTCATCGTGAAGCCGAGCGCGAGGAAGTCCGCCACGTACCCGGGCGCTTGCATGACGGTGCCGTCAAAGGCGATCTGGAACGCGAACGGGTCGCTGGAGAGCGTGGGGATCGCGGGGGTCACGCGCGCGTAGGTGGTGGCCGCGGCGACCTGGGCACGGGCCGCGTCGGCGCTCTTGTCGCGCGCGATGGTGTACTCGACGCCAGAGTCGAGCGTGCAGTCGTTCAGGACGCCGTCCTTGAAGTCATACTCCAGGTGGTCGTGTGCGTCGGCGGCGCCGTCGTAGCGCAGCGCGGCGTAGGAGCCGTCCTCGTAGGGCTTCTCGGACGGCCCGAGCAGCGCCTCCACGTCGGCGCGGGTCGCCGCGCCCACCGCAAGGCCACCCGCCGCCATCACGGCATGGCCGCCGAGGTTGCCCGCGTGCGCGCTGATCGACTCGACGGTGCACTGCTCAATGGGCAGCTCGGTCGCACCGGTGTTGATGATGGTCACCGTGACGTACACGTAGTCGTGCGGGTCGCCGAAGTACAGGGAGGTCGTCACGGAATAGCCCGCCTCGACGATCGTGCCGGCGTCCCTCGCGTCAAACTCCAGGCCGATCGCCCGCAGCTCGGAGACGGGGCAGGGCAGCTGGAAGAGCGCGTCGTCGATCTGGAACTGCAGGGAGCGCGGGTCGGCGGACAGCGCGGTCGGCGCGACGTACGCCCGCGCGGAGGCGTCAGAGGCATCGCTGCCCGCCGAGCCGGCACGGCGCGCCGCGGAGGAGGCGTCCGAGGCGGACGAAGCGGCGGAGAGGGTCGTCCCCGTGGCGGCGACGGTCCCGTCGGCGGTCGCGGCGTCCCCAGCCGCCGATCCTCCGAACAGCCCGAGCGCCTGGGCAGGCGTCGGGGCAGGGGCGACGGCCCAGGCGGCGAGTCCAATGCCGAGCGTGACGGCGAGGCAGGTCCGCGGGATGCGCGCGTCGCGGCGCGTGTGGATGTTGGCCATGGTGTTCCCCGATCAGGTCGTGTGGGTGCGGCCGTGCGTGCTCCGCGAGCTTTTTGTACCATGCGCGCACGGGCGCATCGCGCCCTATCGGTCGGGCAACGCACCGCATGAGCGGCGCGATCGCCTGCGACGGCCCGCGTGAGCGACGACGCGGACGACGCGGATGACGCGACGGGGGCGCGCCGCACGCCACGGCACGCCCCCGTCCTCATCGACACGTCCGACCGTATCGACATGATCTGTCACGCGCGCCCGACGGATCGCCGCGGACGCACGCCGCGCCTACGCCTTCGTCGCGGGGCCTGACGCGCCGGGCTCATCGACGCCATGCGCCTCGTCGGAGGCGTCCTGAGGCGCGATGCCGGCCTGCTCCTCCAGGCGCACGAGCGCCGTGCGGGCGGGCAGGAGCTTGTTCAGCACGATCGCAACGATCGCGCTGATGGCGATCGGCGAGTCAATCAGGTACTGCACGAACTGCGGCGCAGCGGCGGAGAAGTCGGCCGGGATGTTGAGCAGGGCGACCGCCACGGCGATCGGCACGCCAATGACGTAGAGCTGACGCTCGTTGAGGGGCTCGTCCTTCAGCTGACGGAAGCCGTTCAGCATGATGATCGCGCACACGACGGCGAACACGCCGCCGATCACGGAGGCCGGGATGGCCATGATGAGCGCGGAGAGCTTGCCGATGAACGACAGGGCGATGAACCACAGCGAGGCCATCACGAACACGCGGCGGCTCGCGACGCCGGTGATGGAGATGATGCCGGCGTTCGTGGAATAGCCGGTCACGGGCGTGGTGCCGAGGAAGGAGCCCACGAAGCAGCCGATGCCCTCGCCGATCACGCCGCGGTTGATCTGCTCGTCGGTGAGCGGCTTGCCGATGACGGAGCTGACCGCGTACCAGGTGCCGGTCGTCTCGGCGAGCAGCACCAGGTAGATGACGATCATCGTGAGGATCGCGGAGGGATCAAAGGCGAAGCCGTAGTTCACGAACGCCACGTGCGGCAGGCTGAACCACGGGGTCGCGGCGACGGAGCTCAGGTCGAGGCCGCCCATGAAGGAGGCGACGACGCAGCCGACGAAGAGGGCCAGGATGACCGACGCGATGCGGAACACCTTGCCCAGGCCGGGCCGGTAGACGCCGATCATGGAGCAGGCGATCATGACGGCCGCCGAGACGCACGCGAGGACCACGTTCTGCCCCATGCTGAGCGCGTCGCTCGCGATGAAGACGTTGCTCGTGAACGCCGTCGGCAGCAGCGTGAGGCCGACGACCATGATGACCGTGCCGCTCACGATCGGCGGGATGAAGGTGCGCACCGCGCGCTTGTAGAGGCCGGACAGACCGAGCAGGATCACGCAGGCCGCGCCGACCAGACACGCGCCGAAGACGGAGTCGAAGCTGCCCGAGCCCAGGTACAGGCCGATGATGGCGCCGACGGGCACGAACGAGGGGCCCTGGCAGACCGGCAGGCGCAGGAAGAACAGCACCTGGATGAGCGACGCGATGCCCGCGCCGAGGAACGTGGCCTGGATGAGACCGGTCGAGGCGCCCGGCGCGAGCGCGAGCGCCGTCGCGATGATGAACGGCGGCACGTACACGTCCATCGCGAGCACGTGCTGCAGGCCGAGCAGGATCGCCTGGCCGAGCGGCACCTTCTCGTCGACGCCGACCGTGAGGAACGAGGCTGGCTCAGCCGCGCCCGCGCCCCCGCCGTTCGTGGTGGCCGTCGCGACGGCCGTCTTTCCCGCCGGCATGGCGGGTCCCTCCTGCGTGCGATCCCTCAAGCTCCGTGCCTCCTCGCTCGTGCGACGCCGGCGTCCAGGCGCGCGGTCCGCGAAGGGCCGCGTGCCTCATCTTCAAGCGACGCGTTCGGTATTGCGGGTGATTATCCATCCATGAAACCCCCGCAAACGGCACGATCCGCACGCCCACCGGCTCTCCACGGCAGGCGAGCGGCCTACGCCTCACGCAGGCCGCGCTACGCCTCGCGCGAGCCGCGCTCGAACGCCAGCCGGCCCTGCACCCAGGTCTGGCGGACGTTCTCGGGCGTGGAGAGGAACAGGATGCGGTCCAGCACGTCGCGCGGCGCGTCAAAGACGCCGAACCCCGTGAGGTCGGCCCCGGGCACGCGCGTGTCGATCACCTGCGCGTCAAAGGCACGCCCCACCTGGAAGGTGCCGATCGGCAGCCGCAGTGCCTCGGCGCCGCCGGCCGTGGCCAGCCAGAACGCCTCGGCGGACGTGATCCGGGACGCCTCGCCCGCCCCGCGGCGATCCTGCGGCACCCGCGCGTCCACGCCGTCCTCCAGCATGCGCGAGACCATCACGGCATGGCGGATGTTGTCGTAGAGGCTCGGCGAGAAGCCGCCGGAGATGTCGGTCGCGAGCCCCATCCGCACGCCCTGCGCGCGCAGGCGGCGGACCGGGCACGTGCTGTTCGCGAAGTAGGAGTTGGAGATCGGGCAGTGGGCGACCGCCGCGCCCGTCCTCGCGAACAGCTCGCCGTCCGAGGCGGTGAGGAACGTGCAGTGCGCCATGATCGACTTCTCGCGCAGCAGGCCGAAGTCGTACAGCGCCTCCGCGTCGCTCTTGCCGAAGCGCGCCTGCACGAAGTCGTGCTCCCACTGCCCCTCGTTGCAGTGCGACTGCACGTAGGCGTCGTGGCGCTCGGCGATGCGGCCGAGGCCAGCGAGCCCCTCGTCCGTGCAGCTCGGGATGAAGCGCGGCGTCACCACCGCGTACGCGCCCTGCGGCGTCGTCGTCGCGATGGAGGCGACCTCGCGGATGAGCGTCTCGGTGTCGGCGAGCGCCTGCGCGGTGCTCGCGTCGCGGTAGTAGTCGGGGTTCGCCGCCGGGTCGTCCATGACGACCTTGCCGACGAGCGCGCGCTGGCCCGCCTCGGCGGCGATGCGCGAGAGCTCGATGCTCGAGGCGAGGTCGTTGCTCGCAAAGTAGACCGTCGTGGTGGTGCCCAGGCTCAGCAGTTTGCGCACCAGGTCACGGTAGACGCGCCGCGCGAACTCCAGGTCTGAGAAGCGCGCCTCCAGCGGGAACGTGCGCTTCTGCAGCCACACGTCCAGCGGCTCGTCCAGCGCGACACCGGCCTGCGGCCACTGCGGCGCATGGACGTGCAGGTCCACGAAGCCGGGCAGGCCGTACGTGCCGTCCGGCAGGCACGCGAGCGTCCCCGCCTCGCGCGCGGAGGCGATGCGGGCAGCGTAGTCGGGCGCGTCGGGCAGCGTGACCGCGGCGATCACGCCGCGCGCGTCGACCTCGATCAGCGCGCGCTCGAGCAGCTCCACCTCGCCGTAGCGCGGCGCATGGAAGAACGAGCCGAGAAACGCCGTCGGCCGCACGCCGGCGGCGGGCATGGCAACGTCCGACGCGGCGGCGGTTGGTGCGGTGACAGGGCGAGGCGCGGTGGCGGGCATGGGGTGCTCCTTCAGATCGAAGAGCGGACGGAGTCGGGCGTTCGTGGCGGTCGTGGCGGTCGATGAGGCCGGCCATCAGGCTCGTCGCTCGACGTCGCCTGCCATCGGTCGCACCATCCGCCCGAACGGACGGCGGCTGGCGTCAGCGAAGCCGCCAGCCGCACGCGATTGTATCGCCACTTTGAGAGCCGGGGACACGCGTCGCGAAAGCGTCGCAAGCCCCGCGCGCGACCCACGCGTCCGCATCGACGTCGCCCTCGCCAGGCTCGGCCACTCTTGCCGCATCGCCCTGGCGGCTACGACTTGCCAAAGCCCCAGGTAAGCCTTGAGCTTGGGATCCTGCGACAATACGCGCATCTCGGGCGGGCTGACGTTTGCGCGAGACCCTTGGGACACCCCCGTGGCGCATGCCGCGTGTGACCATCGTCGTGGTATCAGCTGTATGCTATATTTTGGAGGTACCGGGAGGGGGCCGCATGTGGGAGGTTGACCTTAGCCTCATTGAGGCATGGATTGACACGCTGGACAAAGAGACCGTCGCGGACATCCTCTTCGCGCTCGAGCGGCTCCAGCAGGTCGGCCCTGCGCTGGGCCGACCGCTCGTGGACACCCTCACGGGCTCCAGGGTGAGCAACATGAAGGAGCTGCGGCCGCCCTCGCCCAAGGGATCGGAGATCCGCATCCTCTTCGCCTTCGACCCCAAGCGCATGGCGATCATGCTGGTGGGCGGAGACAAGGCGAGCGGGAGAGGAAAGAAGGACAAGTGGTCAGGGTGGTACAGGAAGGCCATACCCGAGGCCGAGAGGCTCTGGGACGAGCGCCTGAAGGAACTGGAGGCCCAGGATGCTGACGATTGACGAGTACAGGAAGAAGCGCGGCATCACCGAGGAGGACATGCAGGCCGCTCGCGAGCGGGGGCAGGCCTACGTCGACGCCTACAACCTGCGAGAGGCCCGCAGGCAGAGCCACATGACGCAGACGCAGGTGGCGGCTGCCATGGGCGTGTCGCAGAACCGCGTGTCACAGATCGAGAACGGCGACGTAAACGCCATGACCGTGAGCTCCGTCCGACGCTACGTGGAGGCCCTGGGCGGCCGGCTCACGCTGACGGCCGAGATGCCGGACGGGCGGAAGATGCTGGCGTAAGAAGAGCTGGTCGGGCGAGAGCCGAGGCGACAACCCGCAAGATCCGAAGGCCAGGCGCCGGCACGTCCTGCTGCTGTGAACCCCATGGCCCTCGACTGCAGGTAGAGGTCACCGAACACATCAGTCCATACCGTCGTGACGCCGTCGTCGTTCCGGCGCCGTGACAAGGGCGCGCGGAACATGTTTCGTGAGGCGCGACCGGACCGACACGAGCCGACGGGGGCATGGCATAATGGCTCGGCGCGATGTCTCGAAGCGCTTCTCGACGGCAGCTTCGCCCCGCCTTTGGCCGAGCGCCGCGCGCGTCGCGCGATCCGATGCACCCGGCATCGAGACGCGGCCCTCGCGCCACCCCATGCCGCACCACCCCGAAAGGAAAGCCACCATGCCCGCACGCGCCCGCATCGACGTCGCCCTCGCCAGGCTCGGCCACTGCCCCTCGCGCGAGAAGGCCAAGGCGGCGATCGCGGCGGGGCTCGTCTTCGTGAACGGCGTCGCCTGCACCAAGGCCAGCGCGACGGTCACGCCGGCTGACAGGATCGAGGTCCGCGGCGCGGCGATCCCCTACGTCGGGCGCGGCGGGCTCAAGCTCGAGAAGGCCCTGCGGCTGTGGGACATCGACGTCGCCGACCTGCGCTGCGTCGACGCCGGCGCCTCCACCGGCGGCTTCACCGACTGCCTGCTGCAGCGCGGCGCGGCGCACGTGACCGCCATCGACGTCGGGCACGACCAGCTCGCCCCCACGCTCGCCGCCGACCCGCGCGTGACCAGCCTGGAGGGCACCGACATCCGCGCCGTGGACGCCGCCACGATCGGCGGTGGCGTCGACTTCCTCGGCACGGACGTCTCCTTCATCTCGCTCGGCAAGGTGCTCCCCGCGCTCGCCGGGCTGCTGCGCGACGGCGGCCGCGCCGTGTGCCTCGTGAAGCCGCAGTTCGAGGCCGGCGCGCACGGCGTCGGCAAGCGCGGCGTCGTGCGCGACCCCGCCGTGCACCGCGACGTGCTCTCCGCGGTGATCCGGCAGGCGCGCGAGGCGGGCTTCGACGTTCTCGACGTCTCCCACTCCCCCGTCAGGGGTTCCGAGGGCAACATCGAGTACCTGCTCTACCTGCGAAAAGATGGTGTCGAGAGGGACGGCGAGCGCGCTGTCGCCGCAGCAGCCGGCACCGACGCCGATGACATGACCGACCTCGTCGCGCGCACCGTCGCCGCGGCGCACGCCGAGCTGGGCGCGTAGGGGCGCACGGTCGCCACGCATCGTCATCGTACGGGCGGCAAGGGTCGCCTCCATGCGGCTCCCGCGACCTCTCGCTACCCCCTCGCGCGACGAAGCACCGGCAGGATCCCCTCCTTCAGGCGACGACGCAGCAGCTCCTTGTGCGACGCGCGAACGGCGTCGGTCATCAGCACGTGGCCGAACGCCTCCTCGGGCACGCTGTCGATGATCGCGTCGATCTCGGCCATGTCCAGGTGGTCGGCGAAGCGCTCCACGGCTGCGGCGAGGTCGGGGTTGTCCGACGATCTCATGTAGTCGAACGGGTGAATCGCCCGACCGCGCCCGTCCTCAGTCGGCAGACGGTAACAGGAGACGTTCGTGCCGAAGGCGTCCTCCTCCATCGCGCGGTCGTCCCCGAGGCGCGACTCGGTCAGACTGGCGCTCCTCGTGCTGAACAGCGAGCTTCCCAGGTCATAGACGGGCGCGAGCTCGTAGCTCGGCAGCCCGCGGGTGTCGCGCGACATGAGCAGACCCCAGTCGCCGTTGTTCCGGTCAGGGTTCTTCAGAAATGCGTCGACCACGAACATGTCCCAGAAACGCTCCCGCACGCCGGGGACCCGCCGCAGCAACGGCGACGTCTCGATCGCGGCGAGCACGTCGCCAAGCAGGATCACCTCTCCGTCCGAAGGTGCCAAGCTGAATCCCCCGCTGTCGTCGGACAGGGCGTTCTTGATCTCTCGGAACTCAAAGAGGCGCTTGTCCGGGTACGTGAAGTCGCGACACGCGCAGACGACCTTCCCGGCACGGTACCCGAGCATGGTCTCGTGCGCGGGAATGCCCAGGGAGGCGTACACATGGGACCCGACGTACTCCGAGACGGGGCTGGACGTGTAGGACGGCAGATGCTTGCCAAGGAGGTCGCGCGTCGTGCGCGGGTACTTTGCGATCCATGGCTCCCCGTCGATGATGATGCCCTCCTTCTGGCCGGCGCGCCCGCCGTAGAACAGGCCGCTCGGCTCGCATCCGCGCAGGTCGACAATGCCCACCAGACCACACCCCCTTGTTTGCGCCCATGTGATGCGCGGCGGCGGTCGGCGTGGCTCCGCACGCGCACGCGCGCAAGGCCGTCGCAGTCTCCTCCCGCAACCCATGCTCGATGCCATCATGACGCTGCCATCTTATCAGCGACGAAGGCGCGACGGGGTACCGTCAAGATTCTTGCGCACTTTCGGACAGCCCTATAGGCCCGCCTCCCGGTGCGCATCCTCTAGCAGCGTCACGTCCAGGTAGCGGCGTGAGCCCCACTCGCTCTCCGCGACGTACTTGAGCCTCGCGGTCACGAGCATGAGGGCGGACCTCCCGTCGGGGAAGGTGCCCACCACCCTCGTCCTGCGGCGAATCTCCCTGTTGAGGCGCTCTATGGCGTTGTTGGTCCTGATCCTCCGCCAGTGCTCGCGCGGGAACCTCGTGTAGGTCAGGGTCTCGGCGTACCCCTCGCGGACGATCTTGGCGGCCTCTCCGAGCTTCGATGCCTCCAGCTCCGATGCGACCTCGAGAGCCTTGGCCTCGGACGCCTCGCGCGACTCCATCGCGTGCACGGCCTTGAGCATCGCCGCGACCCTGGGGCGCTTGGACTTCGGCACCCTGGCCAGCACGTTGCGGTAGAAGTGGACCGTGCAGCGCTGGTAGGCGGCCTCGGGGAAGACCTCGGCGATGGAGCCGACCATGCCGGCCGCCTTGTCGCCGGTGAACATCCTCACGCCGCGCAGGCCGCGGGACTTCAGCCACGAGAGGAACTCGCGCCAGCACTCGGCGGACTCCGTGAAGCCCTCCGCGGCGCCGATGACCTCGCGGTAGCCGTCGTCGTTGACGCCTATGGCCACCATCACCGCCACGTTCTCGTAGGAACCGCCCCAGGACCTCTTGAGGTAGATGCCGTCGACGTAGACGTAGGGGTACGTCCGGTCGAGCGGCCTGTTCCTCCACTCCTCGACCGAGGCGAAGGCCTTCTCGTTGAGGTTCGAGACGGTGGAGGCCGAGACGCTGGAGCCCCAGAGGATCTCGCTCACGTCCTCGATGCGCCTAGTGGAGACCCCGGCGAGGTACATCTCGATCATCGCCTCCTCGACGCTGGTCTCACGGCGCCGGTAGCGCTCGATGACGGCCGTGGTGAACCTCATCCCCTTGAGCTTGGGCATGCGGATCGTCACCTCGCCGGACGACGTGGTCAGGTTCCTGTCGTAGTGGCCGGCGCGGTACGCCTCGCGCCCCGCGGTCCGCTCGTAGCGCTCGGCGCCGACGAGGTCTCCGGCCTCCTCCTCGAGAAGACCGTTCAGGGTGTCCTCGACTGTTTTCCTCACGAGCTCGCGAAGGTCGGACTTCAGGGTCTCCTCGTTGAGTGTTACGATGGGCTCGGGCATGGTCTTCCTCCAGTCTGATCGAATCCAGGCAACTCGAATCATACCGGGGCGGGCCGTGCCCTCCTCTCTATCTGGACGCTATTCTGCTGTCAAAGTGCGCAAGAAATTGTACGTTACCCGCGACGGGCATGTTCCGCGAGACGCGACCGGACCGACACGGGGCGTCAGGCGCGCCCCATGCGTGCGCACGATGAAGACGCGGGCGGCGCCGACACGCCGAACCGCGAGCGCGCCTCAAACGGGTATACGCGGGCTATCCAGCACACGAACAAGAGAAAGCGAGCCACCCATGACTGCCACCGCACGCGACCTGCAGCTGTACGTGAAGGACGACTGCCCCTACTGCCACAAGGTGCTTGACTTCATGGCGTCCGTCGGCATCAGTCTGCCCCTGCGCAACATCAGCCGCGACCCCGACGCCCGCGCCTATCTCATCGAGCACGGCGGCAAGCGTCAGGTCCCCTGCCTCTTCGTGGACGGGGAGGCCCTCTATGAGTCGGACGCGATCATCGCCTATCTCGGCCGTGCGTTCGGGCAGGTGGCGTCCGCCGACGCGGCGACGTCCGCACACGACGAGGGCGCCGCGCCGCAAGGTGGCGCCTGCTCGATTGACGGCACGGGCTGCCACGCCTGAGCGCAACGGGACAATGCGCTAAGCCCCCGCAAGCTGCAGGAGGAAGCGCCAACAGGGGATCACCTCTATCTTGACGCCGTCCTCGACGATCTCCTCTCGCTCCTGCTTGGTGACAATGACGAGACGACGCATGTCCGGCTGCACTGCAACGAGCCTCGTCAGACTCCCGACCTCTCGCTGACGCGCCTCCCCCCGAATCGAGTAGGCGACCTGTATGGCAAGACCTTCGTCCGGTACGTAGAAGTCAACGTCGATGCCCGTCTTCGACGACTTGAGATAGAAGACCCCGTCGCCGTAGACGTCGCGCAGCGCGACGGCCACCTCGTTCTCCAACAGCGCGGTGTCTCTGTCGCGAAGGAAGAGGTTGAGAAGCCCGTTGTCAGAGAAGTAGTATTCCGGACTCCCTTGCCGCTCGACGAACTTTGCAACGGCATTGTGCACCTCAAAGATAAGGTATGCCTCCTCGGCGTAGGAGATGTAGTCAATCACCGCATCCTTGCTCACGGGCATCCCCAGCGCCTTGAGCATGCTGTGCAGGGCGGTGTACGACGCCTCGCCGCGCACCGTCTCGGCAACCTTCTTCATGAGGACGCGCAGCGCCTGTACGTTGCGCACGCCCCAGCGCGCGGCTATATCCCCCAGCAGGACCTTCTGATACACGCTCTCAACGTACGTGATGAAGCGGGGCCCTGACACTACAAAAGGCACAGGTGCACATCGATTGGCGCAGGCGATCGGGGGGCGCACGGAGCGCTCATCGCAAAAACAACCGACCACGTTAAAGCGATTGAGCGCCGCGCGGCGACCTTGCGCACCCCATCGTGCGCTTCGGCGGTTCTGCCGCTTTGGCGCCCCCTAACGCGCCTCGTAATGCGTCCACATCCGAACAACCTTGACCGTGCCCTGGTAACGCACGCCGTCCTTCTCGAACGGTTCCTCGATAACCTGGTAGACGAACCTATGCTGAAGGCTGATCCGACGCGAATACAGGCCCGCAAGGTTGCCGACCAGGCTTTCGTAAGCCGGCGGGGTCGCGAAGGGATCGCCGCGCACGACCTCGACCAGGGACTTTGCCTTCTTGTCCAGCCCCGCCTCCTTGAGCTTCTTCGCGTCTTTCGCGGCCTGCTTGGTAAAAACGACGTCCCACATACCTACCATTCCAGCTCGCCTTCCGACACGCAGTCCTCAAGCGGCTCGGACTTCCCCCTCGCAAGCGATTCCGCCATGCCCGGGATGCTCGAAAGATACAGCGTCTCCTCGATGGCCGCCCATTCGTCTTCGCCGACCAGGACGGCCCCCTTGCCCCTGGTGTTGGTAATGGTGATGGGAGTGCAGTTTTCATTGACGCTCGCGATGAGATTGTAAAGGTCCTTACGCGCGGCGGTTGCGGTAATCGAGCCCATGGCAGCTCCTTAAAGATACGTTATTGCGTACGCTATATCCTAACGTGCGCAATAACGTACGTCAACGCCACCTCCGTCGACGTCGCCGATACCATCGGCGCTGATCCGCCCCTGGTGTACCCGTCCGACGCGTGCTCGGGCTCGCCGCGGGGGTACGAGGACATGGTCGCCTCGCCCATGGAGTTCGCCTCGCCCGCCCGCACCGCGGTCGTAACCACCGACGAGCATCCGGCAGCGAAGGGCGCGCAACGGGCGCGGTTGCGCCGCTGGACAAGAATGCGACTTTCTCGACCGCTTTCTCGCGCCGAGTCGGGTGGTTGCGAAGAAAAATACCAGGTAGATAGGTTGCCCCCTCACAGGTTCGCGTCGCCCCAGTCGCGCAGCTCCATGAGGATGGGGATGAGCGTCCTCGCCTTCTCCGTGAGGCTGTACTCCA
>CACZRK010000238.1 GCA_902783515.1 uncultured Coriobacteriaceae bacterium
CGCCGGCGTCGCGCCGTCGCCGACGCCCCCGGTTTCTTCGTCAAGCGCGCGCGGGGAGGCGAACCTTCATGAGACCGCGGCACAAAGCTGGTACGATGCTGCGCCAGGACATATCAGGCCACGCTACACACCGAGGAAATGATCCCCATTGCCTAGCAAGAACCAGAGCGCGGCGACGCCGCGCATACCCGAGCTCCTCGCGCCCGCAGGTACGATGGACGCCCTCAAGGCGGCGCTCGCCGCCGGCGCCGACGCGGTGTACCTCGGGCTTGACGCCTTCAACGCGCGCCGCAACGCGGAGAACTTCACGCTCGAGACGCTCGAGACCGCCTGCGAGCTCGCCCATCTCGCGGGATCGCGCGTCTACGTGACGATGAACATCCTGATCGGGCAGGACGAGCTGCCCCGCGCCGTCAGGCTCGTCCATGACGCGTGGGTCGCCGGCGCGGACGCGTTCATCGTTCAGGACTGGGGGCTGCTCTCGGTCGTCCACGAGCTCTGGCCGCAGGTCGAGCTGCACCTCTCCACGCAGGCGAACGTCGCCGACCCCATCGGCGTGCGCCACGCGGCGGGCGCCGGCTGCGCGCGCGTGACGCTCGCCCGGGAGCTGACGCTGCCCGAGATCGCCGCGTGCTGCGCCACCGGCACGGACATCGAGGTGTTCGCACACGGCGCCCTATGCGTCTGCTACTCGGGCGAGTGCCTGCTCTCCTCAATGCAGCGCGGGCGCTCGGCGAACCGCGGGCTGTGTCGCCAGCCGTGTCGCCTGCCCTACGAGATGCTGGACGAGTCCGGCCGCGACGTCGCCCGCGTCGGCGGCACGCGGCTGCTCTCGCCGAAGGACTGCTGCACGATCGGCGACCTTGAGGCGCTCGCCCGCGCGGGCGTCGGTGCGCTGAAGATCGAGGGTCGCATGAAGGCGCCCGACTACGTCGCGACCGTCGTCGGCACGTATCGCCGGGCACTCGACGACCTGCGCGAGCGCCTTGACGTCGCGGCGGATGCCCAGGCCGCCTCGGGTGCCGGGCGCGAGGCCGTCAGCCTGGCGGGCGCGCCCGGCGGCACGAGCGTCGCGGAGATGACCCACGAGCTGCGCACAGCGTTCAACCGCGACTTCACCGACGGCTACCTGCGCGGTGACGCGAGCAACGACATCATGTCCTACGAGCGCGGCAACAATCGCGGCATGCTGGTCGGCGAGGTCGTCGGCGCGCGTCTCAAGACGGCGACGATCCGCTTTGACGACGACGTGCACGAGGGCGACCTTCTGGAGGTGCGCAATCCCGACCGCTTTGACGACTACGTGACGTCGCCCTCCCCCGCGGACGTCATGGCGGGCACTACGCGCGAGGTGCGCCTGCCGCGCGCGATGCCGGCGGGATGCGCCGTGCGCCTCATCAGAAGCGAGGGCGCGATGGCCCGCGCCCGCGCGTACGCCGCCCGGACCTACCCGCGCAAGCGGCGCGTCACGATGGACGTGCGCGCCGTGCTCGGCGAGCCGCTGCTCGTGGGCGCCGCAACCGTCGCGGGCGACGCGCATCCCGCGCTCGACCAGCGTCCGGTGCGCGCCGTGGCGACGGGTCCCGTCGTCGAGGCGGCCCGGACGCGCGTCGTGACGCGCGACGACCTGATCGACCACGTCGGTCGCATGGGCTCCACTCCCTTCGAGCCATGCGCGTGGGACGTGACCTGCGACGACGGCGTCGGGATGGCGTTCTCCGCCGTGCACGCGACGCGCACGGACGCACTCGATCGCCTGCGTGCCGCGATACTGGCTCCCTGGGCGTCGCGCGCCGCCGACACGGCGGACGCGCCCTACTCCATCGGCGGGACTCGTGGTGCGGAGATCCCGGGAAAGACGCCAGACGAGCCGGAGGCATGCGCGCTCGTCAGCTCGCCACGCCAGGCGGAACTCGCGCTCGAGGCGGGCGCGACGCGCCTCTACGCACTCGTGGAGGACCTCGCCATCCCGCCCGCCGGCGCGGACGAGGATGCGTGGGCGGGCGCGTGGCCGCAGGCCGTCATCCCGCTCGTCGGGGAGGTCGGCCGCGCAGCCGACCTCGATCGGGCGCGATCGCTCGTCGCCGCCGCGCCCGTCGTCGCCGCGGGGACTGTCGCGGCGATCGACCTCGCCCGCGAGGCCGGCGCGCGCGTCGAGTCGTGGGACACCATCGAGCTGCACAACGCCGTCTCCTACGACGTCCTTGCCAGTGCGGGTGCCGACTGCGTCTGGATATCCCCCGAGCTCGAGCTGCTTGAGATCGCGCAGGTCGTCAAGGCGGCGCGCCCCGTCACGCTCGGCATCGTCGTCAGCGGCCACCAGCGGGTCATGACGACGGAGCACTGCGTCCTGCAGTCGCAGGGCCCGTGCGGCCATCGCTGCCCGACGTGCGCGCGGCGTCGCGAGCGCGTGACGCTCAGGGACGAGTTCGGCAGGACCGTTCTCGTCACGAGCGACGCGCTCGGCAGGTCGCGCCTCTGGGAGACCGCGCCCCTTGACATCACGCCGCAAATCCCCACCCTGCTCGACGCCGGCGTCACGCGGTTCCTCGCCGACACGCGCGTCCTGCGCGACGAGGACGTCCCCGCCGCCGTCTCCCGCGTCGTCCGCGCCCTGCGCGACGCCCGGGCGGGTCGCATGCCGCAGCCGCGTCTGGCGGGAGCGACGTCGGGGCACATCTTCTCGCGCATCGGCTAGGCGGGCGGGTCGGTCGCCGCGCGCCCGCGCTCGTCATGCGCTCGCGCGTGCCGCTCGCCCGTGCCCGACGCGCGCCCCGGCACCAAAAGACGCGCGCGCCCGTCACTCACACGGCAGGCGCGCGCGTCATCATTTTCATCTCATGCGGGTGACCCTCTCATGCGGGCGGTCCACCGAGCGGGCCGCCCGTCACCCGTTCTAGCAGATCTTGCAGACCCAGCCCTTCGGCCCCTCGATCTCGCCGTCCTGGATGCTGGTCAGCGTCTCGCGAAGCTTGCGCATGACCGGGCCGACCTCGCCGTTGGCGCTGCCGGAGAAGACGACCTTCTCGTCGCCGTTGTCAACCTCGCCCACCGGCGAGATGACGGCGGCGGTGCCGCACATGCCGCACTCGGTGAACGAGCCGATCTCGTCAAAGCGGACCGGGCGCTCGATGACCTGCATGCCCAGCATGTCCTTGGCGATCTGGACGAGCGAGCGGCGGGTGATGGACGGCAGGATGGAGTCCGTGAAGGACTTCGGCACCACGAGGTCGCCGTTGGCGTCAGCGAACAGGAAGTTCGCGCCGCCGGCCTCCTCCACGTACGTGCGCGTCTGCGGGTCCAGGTACATGTTGTCGGCGTAGCCCTGGTCGTGGGCCTCCTGCGAGGGCAGCAGGCTCATCGCGTAGTTCA
>CACZRK010000239.1 GCA_902783515.1 uncultured Coriobacteriaceae bacterium
GCAGCGCCGCGCCGCCGGCGCCCCTGCCGCCGGGCAGCCCGACGCCCAGGACGTGCTCGCAGCGGGCCCAGCACGTCGTCGCCGCGGCGAGCAGCGGCCCGCCGACGAGGGCGTTCAGCCACAGGCTCACGGGCACGAGCGGCGAGTTCCAGGTGGGGATCGTCTGGACGGCGTAGGCGCGGGCGACCGTCTGGATGAAGACGAGGGCGGAGACGACGACGGCGACGAGCCAGGCGCGCTGCAGGCCCCGCCTCGGCTGGCGGGCAAAGGAGTACAGCCAGTACAGGCCGGCGAGCGCGAGAAACGCGACGGCAGCGGTGACCTCGGTAGACAGGGGGCTACGGCCGACGCCCGTGAACGCGTACAGGGCGTTGGACGGGTTGCCCAGGTGCGTCGCCGACGCCACGAGGCCGACCATCGTCACGACGAGCGGCAGGCAGAGAAACCTGTCGAGCCGTGCGAGCGCTCGCGCGTCGCCGCGCCCGAGGATGCCTGGGAGCGCCAGGAGCGCGCACGCCATCGCCCCCGACGGTGCGAGCGTCGTGAAGACGACGAGCGTGATCTCCGCCAGCGCAGTGTGCATCCCGGTCACGCGACCATCCCTTCCTCTCTGCGGCGCCCGTGCGCCCGACGGCCCCGCGCGGGCCGCGTCCTTCAGACGAGCTCGCGCTCGTTCGTCACGCGCACCTGCCCGAGGAGGTCGCCGTCGGCCTGCGCGACGCATGCCGGCGCGATGACGACGAGGTTCGGGCCGGTCAGCTCCCGGTCGGGCATCGGCGGCACGGCGTCGCCGGCGCCCCAGGTGCCCACGACCTCCTCGACGGGGGCGAGGTCGAGCGCGCGCTGGGGGCACGCCTCCACGCACACGGGCCGCCCGCCGCCTGCCACGCGCGACGCGCACCCGTCGCACTTCACGCTGTGCCCGAGCGTGCGGTCCACGTGGGGCGCGCGGTAGGGGCACGACATCGCGCAGTAGCCGCAGCCGATGCAGCGCCGCGCGTTGACCTTGACGAACCCGTCGTCATCCCTGTGCATGGCGCCCGTGGGGCACACGTGCATGCAGACGGGGCGCTGGCAGTGGTTGCAGGAGACCGAGAGGTAGTAGCAGACGCCGTCCGTGGACCACGCGCCGCTCTCGTCACGCGCCCACGACCCCGCCTCGCACTCAAAGACCTGCCGGTAGGTGATGCCGCTCGGCAGGTCATGGTAGTCCTTGCACGCGAGGACGCACGTCTTGCACCCCGTGCATCGACGCCCGTCAAAGAGAAAGCAGTACTGCATGCGGCGTCTCGCCACCCCCGGCCGTCGGTCGCGCCCGTCGTTCCTCCGCGCGCCCGAGGCGTCCCCCGATTGGGACGCCTCCCACAGACGCCTAAGCATATCATGGATGTCGATGAGGGCGTGCGGGGACGCCGGCGCGTGGGCGTCGCGGGCGTGAGGCGTGGGAAGGGGGTGCGTGCCGATGGAGGTGGCGTCCAGAGCAAGCGGCGTGAGCGCGACGTCGCTCGCCTACGGGCTCTTTCTCGCCGTAAACGCCGCGAGCGTCTGGGGCGGCTCGTTTCCCTTCCTGCCCATGGAGTTCCAGACGCGCGAGATCCTCAGCCGCTTCGCCCTGACGGAGACGCTTGCGTTCGCGCTTGGGCTTCTCGCGTGCGCCGCCGTCGGCTACCTGCGCCCCCGCCCGGCCGCGCGGTCCTTTCCCGTGAAGCGGTCGGTTGCGTGCTACCTTGCGGGCTGGGTGGCGCTCATCGCCGCGACGTACGTCGATGGCGCCGACCTGGCGCTTGCGCTCGTGGGCGCGGGCGGCGCGCTGCTCGGCCTGGGCGCGGCGTGCTTCTACGTGCTGTGGCAGCAGGTCTTCGCCAGCAGGGAGGCCGCGACGGGCACGCGGGAGCTCGTCGCGGGCACGGCGCTCGCCGCGGTGATGTACGTCGCGCTCTACCTCATCCCCCGCGCGGTCACGGCGTTCCTCATCCCGCTCGTCTTCCTCCCGCTGTTCGCGCTCGTGATCGAGCTGCGCGGCAGGGAGGTGGAGCCCGACGACCCCATGTTCGCCGACGAGCCGCGCGCGCATCGGCAGGTGTACCGCGCGATGGCGGGCGTCGTCACGCGCGGCGCGTTCTGCGTGGGCACGCTCGCGTTCTGCGCGGGCGTCATGCGCTCCCTGGCCGTGGCGGAGCCGTCGATCGCCTCGCTCGTGAACGTCCTCTCCATGGGCGCGCAGCTCGTCGCGGGCGTTGGGCTGCTGCTCGTCTGGCGCGCCCGTGACGTGCGCCTGAGCATCACGCGCCTCTATCGGCTGTGCTTCCCCGTGCTCATCACGGCGCTGTTCGTGCTGCCGCTGCTCGGCGATGGGTACGAACGCTGGCTTGCCGCTGGGTTGTCGGCCCTGTTCGCCGTCGCCGTCATTCTCGTGATGATGCAGTGCGCGCAGATCTCCCGCGACGCCGGCGTGCGTCCGTCGTGTGCGTACGGCCTGTACGCGGGCATCGTGTACGCGCTGCACGGTGTCGGGTTCCTCGCGACGGGCGTGCTGGGCGGCGCGGGGATCGCCTCCGAGCGCGGGACGCTGCTCGTGGCGCTCGTCACCCTGTACGTGCTCGGGCTCATGCACTTCGTCGTGCAGGGCGGCTTCCGGCGCGCGTACCACGACTCCGACCCGCTCGAGGCGATCGAGCTCGTCGCGCCGCGCGCGCCGCGCGCCGAGCGACGAGCCGCCGCC
>CACZRK010000240.1 GCA_902783515.1 uncultured Coriobacteriaceae bacterium
AGCATCGCGCGGAGCATCTGGCTGCGACGGCTGCTCGGCTTCGCGGTGCTCGACGTCCTCGTGGCCGGCGCGCTGCTCGGCTCCTTCGTCATGCAGTGCCACGTCGCGCTCTCGAGCGCCGACGCCGGCGCCGCCACCGCGGGCGTCCGGTTCGTCATGATGGACGGCCAGGTGCCGGTGCGGGCCGTGGCGGGCGACGGCGCGGGCCCCGCCGTCTTCGAGACGGTCGACGCGCCCGCGCTCGCCCCCGACGGCTCCCGCGCCCGTCTCCTGCTGCTCGCGTACGAGGTCACGCTTGACAGCGGAGAGACGCACGTCTTCCCGCTCGCCCAGATGCTCTCGTACGGCGCGCCCGTGCTCGCCGTCATGCTCGCGTGCGAGCTCGTCGCCCTCATCGCCGCGAGCTGCAGCACCCGCCTGATCCGCCGCAAGCTCAGGCCGCTCAACGAGCTCGCCCTCACCGCCGAGGCCATCGGGAGCGTGGACGACGACCAGCTGGACAGCCAGCTGGACAGCCTGCAGCGCGCCATCGCGTCGGCCGACGTCAACTCCCCGCAGGTCTCGACCGGCGACGAGGACCTGCGCAGCATCGAGGTTGCGCTGAACGGGCTGCTGCGCCGCATGCAGGAGGCCAAGCTGCAGCAGATGCGCTTCGTCGACGACGTGTCGCACGAGCTGCGCACGCCCATCGCCGTGATTGACGGCTACGTGACGATGCTCGACCGCTGGGGCAAGACCGACCCGGCGGTGCTTGACGAGTCGATCGAGGCGCTCAAGGGCGAGTCCGCCCACATGCGCGAGCTCGTGGAGCAGCTGCTGTTCCTCGCGCGCGGCGACGCCGGTCGCACGAGGCTCAGCCGCGAGCCGCTCGACCTGGCGCAGGTCGTGCGCGAGGTGTGGGAGGAGTCGCGCATGATCGACCGCGACCACGCCTACGTCCTGGACCTCCCCCGGGGCGGGGCGGGCGGGGCGGGCGCCGAAAACGCCGTCGGCGGCGCAGGTGTCACGGGCGGCGACGGGCGCCTCACGATGGTCGGCGACCTGGCGCTCGTCAAGCAGTCGATGCGGATCATGGTCCAGAACGCCGCCAAGTACTCCGCCGCAGGCACGACCATCCGTCTCGGCGCGCGGCGTTCCGACGGCGGCAGGGCGGCAAGTGGCGCGGGCGAGGTCGCCTACGTCGTGCAGGACGAGGGCATCGGCATGTCGGCCGTCGACGAGCGCCACGCCTTCGAGCGGTTCTGGCGCTCCGACGAGGCGCGCGGCGGCGCGGCCGAGGGGTCTGGCCTGGGCCTCTCCATCGCGAAGTGGATCGTCGACGCGCACGACGGGCACGTGGACGTGCTCTCTGCGGAAGGCGTCGGCACGCGCTTCACCGTCTGGTTCCCGGCGTCGTCCGGCAGGCAGTCGGCAGACGTCGAGCAGGCCGCGCGACCCGCAGGCGCGACCCGCGCGCCCTACAGGTAGGTGACGAGCTCGCCCATCGGCCTTCGCGGCTCGTGCATGGGGCCGGGGCGCGCGCCGTCGCTCGGGTAGCCGAGCGTGAGCAGGGCGATCACGCGCTGCCCGGCCGGCAGGTCAAACGCCCGGGCGACCTCCGACGGTGCGAAGAAGTTGACCCAGCAGGTGCCGAGACCCAGGTCCTGGGCACGCAGCATCATGTAGGTCGTCACGATGCCGACGTCCTGCTGGCCGCTCGCGACGCCCGCCTCCAGCCGGTTGTGCCACTGGGCGTCCTCGTCAAGCGCGATCATGAGGACGACGGGTGCGTTCCAGGCGCAGCGCGACAGGCCCCGGACCTTCTCGAGCGCCTCGGGGCTGCGCAGCACGTAGATGCGCTGCGGCTGGTTGTTGTGACCGGTCGGCGCGATGCGCCCCGCCTCCAGGACCTTCTCGAGAAGGTCGTCGGGCACGGGCTCGTCCTTGTAGTCGCGCACCGAGAACCGCTGGTCAAGCACGTCGATGAGTTCCATGGTCACCCTTCTCTCCCGCAGCCGTCTCGCACCCGCCTCCGCGCACGGGGCACGGCTATCCCGCGAACTTCCCGACGTAGCCCATCACGAGGATGACGACGATGAGCGCGGGGATGCCGACGCTCACCCAGACGCGGGCCCAGGCGGGGAACTTCAGGCCGCGGCCGGCGTCCGCCTCGGCGAGGAAGTTCCTCCAGCCCCACCCGTAGCGCGCGCTCACGCAGATGACGACGTAGGCGAGGCTGCCGATCGGCAGCATGTTGTTTGACAGCACGAAGTCCTCGATGGACTGGATGTCGCCGATGTTCGGCAGCGTGACGCCCGACAGCACGTTGTACCCGAGCGCGCAGGGCAGGCTGAGCACGAGGATCAGCAGGCCGTTGCGCACCACGGACGCGCGGCGCGTGATGCCGAACTTCTCCTCCTGGAAGCTGATGAGGTTCTCGAAGACGGCGATGACGCTGGACAGCGCCGCGAAGCTCATGAACACGAAGAACAGCGCACCCCAGACCTGGCCGAGCGGCATCTGGTTGAACACGCCCGGCAGCGTCACGAACACGAGGCCCGGGCCCTGGCCGGGGTCGACGCCGAACGCGAAGCACGCCGGGAAGATGATGAGGCCGGCGACCAGCGCGACCAGCGTGTCCAGCCCCGCGACGCGCACGGCCTCGCCGGTGATGGAGCGGTCGCGCCCGATGCGCGAGCCGAAGATCTCCATGCTGGAGATGCCCAGCGACAGCGTGAAGAACGCCTGCCCCATGGCGGCGTAGGCGGCCTCGCCGAGGTGGGACCAGCTGAACGCGCCCGTCGAGGCGTCCGTCAGGAGGTTGTCGAAGTCGGGCACCAGGTAGAACCGCAGGCCGGCCTCGGCGCCCGGCAGGGTGACGCTGCGCACGGCGAGGACCGCCATGACGACGAAGAGCGCGGCCATCATCCACTTCGTGACGCGCTCGACGCCCCTCTGCAGGCCGAGCGAGCAGACGAGCAGGCCGATCGCTATGGCGACCACCATCCAGCCGACGACCTCGCCGGGGTCGGCGAGCATCGCCGAGAACGCCCCGGCGACCCCGGCCGCGTCCAGCCCCGACAGCTGGCCGGTCGCCATCTTGACGACGTAGTCCAGCATCCAGCCGCACACGACCGTGTAGAACATCATGAGCAGCATGCAGCCCGCGTAGCTGAACCACGAGAACCAGTGGAACCGCCCCGACGGCACGAGCCGGTCGTACGCGCCCGCGGCGCTCGCCTGGCTCGCGCGACCCACGGCGAACTCCATCACCATGATCGGCAGGCCGAGCACCACCAAGAACAGCAGGTAGATGAGGATGAACGCCGCCCCGCCGTACTGGCCGGTGATGTATGGGAAGCGCCAGACGTTGCCCAGGCCGATCGCGCAGCCGGCGGAGATGAGGATGAACCCGAGGCGGCTCGCGAAGTGCTCGCGG
>CACZRK010000241.1 GCA_902783515.1 uncultured Coriobacteriaceae bacterium
CTGGACAACCAGCTGTGCTTCCCGCTTTACGCGGCGGCCAAGGAGGTCACGCGCCGCTACGGGCCCCTGCTCAGGGAGCTCCAGCTCACCTACACGCAGTACATCGCCATGATGGCGCTCTGGGAGCGACGCAGCCTCACGGCGCGCGACCTGGGACGGCGCCTGTACCTGGACTCCGGCACGCTCACGCCGATCCTCAAGAAGCTCGAGGCGCGGGGCCTCGTCACGCGCGAGCGCGACGGGCGCGACGAGCGGCGCGTGGTCGTGCGCGTCACCGAGCGCGGCATGGCGCTGCGGGACCGGGCGCTCGGCGTGCCGGCCGGGATCGCGCGGTGCGTCGACCTCTCCGCCGATGAGGCCGTGGAGCTCAGGCGCATCCTTCGGAAGCTGCTCGCGGGGATCGAGCGGTCCTACGACGACGAGGGGGTCGCGGGGCGCGCGATGGGGCCGCGGGGCTGACGGCCAACACGTCAGCGAGCCCGCCGACGATGCGACGCGACGCGCGCAAAGGCGCCGCTCGCGTACGAGGCGTCGATGCTGACTCCCGTGGCCGGCGCACGCCAGATCCAGCGCGCGTCTCTGGACGACACCCGGGCAGCCCCGAGCGGTCAGGGCGATTCCCGCGATCCGCGATCGAGCGAGGCGGGTCACGGGCATGATAGAGGCAGGCGGGCAAGCACCGGCCGGCTCGTGCCCGCCCGCGTGCCCGGTCGCACGGTCGCATGCCGCGCACCTCGCGACCGTGCGCCTCGCCGCCATGCGGCCGCACGTCCGCACAATCTCGCGAGAGAGGAAGAACGATATGCTTGACCTGCAAGAGTGGCAGGGCCACACCTGGGAGGACCTCGGCGAGTACCAACGGATGGAGGCCGACCTCATCGACGACCTCACCCAACAGCTCGCCGCGCACGACGTCGAGCTGGTTCAGACGCTGCCCAACGACTGGCGCCTCTCCGCGATCGCCCAGAGCCCGGCGCACGACCGCTACGTCTTCATCGCGATCAACGACGTGCGCGACGACCCCTTCTGGGCGGAGAACGTGACGCTGCGCCGCATGTCGTCGGTGCGTGACTGGAAGGGCGACCAGAACCACCACTGCGCCTGGGGCGACGTGGGGATGAAGGCGGCCGAGCTGCTCACACCTGCCTACGACGACGAGATCCTCTGACAAGCCCTCTGACGGAGACGGCCCGCCTGGCGCGCGTCAGGCGGGCCGTCTCCGTCATGCGCCGCCGCGCACGGCGCCTCGCCACGCCCGTCCGCATTCCGGACGGTTTGGGAGAACCTATGGATTTTGCATCAGCCTCTGGCGCTCTTGCAGCTCATCAGGGCCCGAGGTGCATAATGCCGCTTGGCTATTCCCGTGGAGGCCCGTGGGATCCGGTCGGCGCGCAAGCGCGGGCAGGCAAACCGGGGGCGGAGGGAACTCTGGAGAATCTCTTAAATGAGTGCCGAAGGTGCAAGGCCGCCATGATCGCCCGGGTCACGCGTCCGTGACGAGGGCAGGCAGCCGAATCTCTCAGGCAAACGGACAGAGACGACATGCCAGCCACATGTTTCAGCCGATGCGGCATACGCACCGACCTTCTCCGGGACGTCCTTATTCGGAGCGGAGGAGGTCGGTTTTTCATGCAAGACGCACTGCTTGGCATCGTCAGCACGCTCAACACGTATCTGTCGAACTACATCCTGATCATCATGCTGATCGGCTGCGGCCTGTTCTTCTCGATCAGGACGAAGTTCGTGCAGTTCCGCTGCTTCAGCGAGGGATGGAAGCGCGTCTTCGGCGGGTTCTCGCTGAGCGGCGGCAAGCACAAGAGCGGCATGAGCTCGTTCCAGGCGCTGGCCACGGCCGTCGCGGGCCAGGTCGGCACCGGCAACATCGTCGGCGCGAGCGGCGCCATCCTCATCGGCGGCCCGGGCGCCATCTTCTGGATGTGGATCATCGCCCTGTTCGGCATGGCCACCAACTACGCCGAGGCGGTGCTCGCCCAGAAGACCCGCGTGGTCGACCCGGACGGCACCGTGCACGGCGGCCCGGTCTACTACATCCGCGCCGCGTTCAAGGGCAACGGCGGCAGGTTCCTCGCCGGCTTCTTCTCCGTCTCCATCATCCTGGCGCTCGGCTTCATGGGCTGCATGGTGCAGTCCAACTCCATCGCCAGCACGATGAACACGGCGTTCTCCATCCCCGTGTGGCTCATGGGCGTCATCATCGTCGTGCTCGCCGGCGTCGTGTTCATCGGCGGCCTGCAGACGCTGGCCTCGGTGACCGAGAAGATCGTCCCGGTCATGGCGCTGCTCTACATCCTCGGCAGCCTCATCCTGCTCGTCCTGAACTTCCACAACGTGCCCGCCGCCTTCGGCCTCATCTTCGAGTGCGCCTTCAACCCGCAGGCGCAGTTCGCCGGCATCGGCTTCGGCATCTTCGCCGCCATGACGCAGGGCGCCAAGCGCGGCCTGTTCTCCAACGAGGCCGGCATGGGCTCCACGCCGCACGCCCACGCGATGGCCAACGTCAAGGACCCGCACGAGCAGGGCACCGTCGCCATGATGGGCGTGTTCGTGGACACCATCGTGGTCGTCACCATGACCGCCCTCGTCGTCATCTCCGTCCTGTACTGCGGCGACGGCCAGCTCGCGAACGCCTACGCGCAGGTCGCCGCCGGCACGAACGCCGACCCCGCGGCCATCGCGGCCTCCGTGGGCCTGGACAAGACCAACATGGCGCAGACGGCGTTCGGCGCGTTCTTCGGCGGCACCTTCGGCAACATCTTCGTGGCCGTCTGCCTGCTGCTCTTCGCCTTCTCCACCATCCTGTCCTGGAACCTGTACGCCAAGATCAACGTGCAGTACCTGTTCCACAACAGCAAGGTCGCCGTCCGCGTCTTCCAGATCGTCGCGCTCGTGTTCATCTTCCTGGGCTCCATCGCCGAGAACGACCTGGTGTGGGAGCTCACGGACTTCTTCAACAACATCATGGTCATCCCGAACGTGATCGGCCTGATCGGCATGTCCGGCGCCGTCGCGGCGTGCGCGCTCGCGCACAGGCACGGCGAGCAGGTGGAGGTCGAGCCGCTCGAGGCGACCGTGGACGAGGCCCGCGTCAACGCCGAGAAGGCGGAGCGCTAGCAAGCGCGCGAGGCCTCGCGCGAACGCGCGCGTCAAGGGGGGCGCTCGTCGCACGCGCGGCGGGCGTCCCCCTTCTGTGTGCGAGGCGCGTGCGCAACGTCCCCTGCGACGCGCCGAGGGCGCCGCGTCCGTCAGGCGCGCCCCGCGCCCGCGTCAGCGGCCGCTACTTCCCGCCCTTGGAGTCGGC
>CACZRK010000242.1 GCA_902783515.1 uncultured Coriobacteriaceae bacterium
GCGCCGATGGTACTGCGGGGGCAGCCCCGTGGGAGAGCAGGTCGCCGCCGCCCGACGCGGGCAGCATGCGTGAGTGGCCCGTGGGCGAACGCCCGCGGGCCACTCTTTTTTGTTTGCGTCACGTGAAGCCTTTTGACGCGTCCAACGCCCGTCTTTTGCGCGAGCGGCCGCATCATTCAAAAACGTGTCACAGAGAAGGGGAGCGCCGCTGCTTACTGCAGCAGACGCTCCCCTTCATTTCTGATCTCTGTGCTCTCGCAGTGCATCATGGCGACGCAAGGTCTTACACCGGGCAGCCGCCGCCATAGAACGCGTAGACGGAGGCGTACTGGACGACTTCGCCTGGATACGGCGCATGGATCATCATCCCGCCGCCAATGTAGATTCCGACGTGCTCGGTGCTGGGGAACACGAGGTCACCAGCGGAAAGGGAGCCCATATCCGTGACCCAGTTGCCGGCGGACTGAATCTGGCTGATCTGCGAGTACGTCGTGCGGGCGATGCTATAGCCTGCCTGCGCGTAGCAGTACTGCGCCAGACCGGAGCAGTCAAAGCCCGAGGGATCGGTTCCACCCCAGACGTACGGCACGCCGATGTAGTTCCACGCGATGTCGGCGACGGAGCTCACATGGTTGCCCGATCCACCGTAGCTCGGCGCGCTGTACGAAGGCTCCTCGTAGCTCGGCTCGGAGTATGACGGCGCGGGATCGCTGTACGTTGGCTCGGAGTATGCGGGCTCGCTGTACGAGGGCGTGTCAGTCGCAGGTGCGGGGTCAGGCGTGGACGCGACGGGCACCTGGATCTGCGTCTCGACCTGCTGCACGTCGCCCTGGTCGTTCACGACCGTCTCGACGACAGTCTGAGTCGTGGTCTGAACCGGCGCTGACGCAGCCGTTCCCGAAGACGTGCCGGACTGCGAGGAGGTGCTTGTCGCAGAACTCTGCTGTGCCTCCTTCTGGGCGAGGTACGCCTGATACTTCGCCTCCTGCGCCGCGATGGTCTCCTGCTGCGCCTGGTTCATGAGCGCGACGACGTCGGCAGAGAGGCTGTTCGTGTAGGAGGTCATGTCGGCGACCTGGCTCTTCAGGTCGTCCAGGTTCTGCTGCGCCTGGTCGACGAGCTGCTCCTGCTCGGTCTTCTTCGCCTCGAGGTCCGTCTGCTGCTGCTCGAGCTGGGACTTCAGGTCCTTGACGGTCTGGATCGCCGCGGCGTCCTCGTCGGAGACCTTGCCCTCGTAGTAGATGCGCGAGGTCAGGTCCTCAAAGTTCGTCGCGTCCAGCAGGACCTCGATGGCGCTCGTGTTCCCGGCACGGTAGTTCGCCGCGACGCGGTCGGCGAGCACGTCCTGGGCGTCGGCGAGCTGCTGCTGCGTGTCCACGATGCTGGACTGCAGGGAGTCGATCTTGGCGTTCGTGTCGTCAAGCTGCGCCTGGGTCTCGTTGAGCGTGTACTGCGCGCTCTCGGCGTTCTGCGTCATCGTGGCGAGCTGCGCCATCGCGTCCTGATACTGTGACTGCGCACTGGAGAGGGCGGCGGCCGTCTGCGCCGAGACGCCGGTGTCAGTCGCAAGCGCGAGGTTGCGGGCACCGAGCGCCATCGTCACGATGCCGAGGCTCGCGCCCAGCAGGAACGTTCGACGGCTGACGCCACGCGTTCCAGCCAGCGCAGCGTTGGCGCGTATGGCCCATTGCGTGATGCCATCGTGAGGTTGTGGCATGGGATCACCTCGTCTGTGATTCGTGTGTCATGTCATGTGCAACGCACGCGGAGGTCATCGCGCGCGGCGACACGCTCGTGGCGTTGTCGCTCGGCCGGCTGGCAATTGAGGCACGACCGCGGCATGCAAACTGCAGCATGCACATAGATGACAGTATAGCCATGAGTTATGAAGCACGCCTTAAAGACGCGTCCTCTCCATGCCGTCGACTGCATTGACAGGCACGCCGTCCCCGAAGGCCTCCGACGCTGGTCGCGCAGACGTGGCGGCGCGCACCTCCACGGCGCCGACGAAGCGGCGCGCGGCATCCGTGGCGATCACGACGTTGTTGTCGGGGACGGTTGGCTCGTCCGGGCTGCCGGGGATCACGTACACGTGGGCGAAGACGCGCCCGATCGTCATGGTGACGTCGTCGAGAAGGTCTGCCTGCGGTCCCGCGAGCGCGGAGACGACGTTCGTGAGGTACGCGCCGCCGTCCGTGAGGTTGCCGCGGATCGACCTCGCTGCCGCCTCGGACATGAGGGAGGCGACGGGGGTGCCGCCGGCGAACGCGTCGTTGAGGACGGCGTCATAGGCGTGCGCGCCGTCGTGCGCGTCCAAGAAGGCGCGTCCGTCGGCGCAGACGATGCCGAGCCGACCGGTCGCCGCGAGGTCGTAGTCGGCGATGAGCCGATTCAGGAAGAAGTACTTGCGGGCAAGCTCGGTGATGACGGGATCGACCTCAACGACGTCAATACGCGCCTCGGGACGCGTCGCGACGAGGTGCTTGGGGTAGGCGTAGCCGCCTCCCCCGATCATCAGGATGCTGCGGACGGACGCGCCGTCGTCAAAGGCGTGGTCATAGGCGAGCATGTAGGGGAAGACGGGCTCGGTGTAGCGGTCGCCCAGATACGTCGCGGACTGATAGGTGCCGCTGACGCTCAGGACGCGTATGGGCTCGCCCTCGTCGTCGTGCGTGTCAATGACCCGCGCGCGTCCGAACGCCGTGCGACGCGAGGCGATCACGCCGCTCGCGCGCCGGCGCCATGCGACCGCCGCGGCGCAGACGGCGGCTCCGCCAAGGACGGCCGCGATCGCGGCGATCGGGACGCGCGGTGCCGAATCGGATCGCGACATGGGACGCCCACCCTTCACGAGACTGCGCGTGCGGTTCATGCCTGTGTAATGTACGACGCGGCGTCGCGTTGGGCAAGGCGGGGCGAGGCGGCTACTATGGAGGTGACGCGGATGCCGCTGACAAGGACGTGCCGCTGCCTGGGGCGCGGCGGGAAGGGGTGCGCGTGGAGCAGACGCAGGCGCGACTGAGAATCCCCCATGGCGTGAGCGGGGTCGATCTCACGGGGCCGGGCGACGCCGTCATGAGGGTCATCGAGGAGAAGTTCCCCGAGGCGCGCATCGTCGTCACGGGGGACGCGGTGGAGGTGCGCGGCGGCACCGCGGACGTGCAGGCGCTCACGGCCTTGTTCACGGAGGCGATCATGGCGGCTCAGGAGGGCGCGCCGCTCACGCGCGACGCGGCGGAGCGCCTGATCGAGACGCTGCGCACGGATGCCCGCGCCCCGTCGGCGCTGCGTGACGACGTGCTGCTGACCTATCGCGGCCGCGCGATACGACCGAAGACCAGCGGCCAGAAGCGCTACGTGGACGCGATGCGCGCAAACACGATCACCTTCGGCATCGGCCCGGCGGGCTCGGGCAAGACCTACCTCGCGATGGCGATGGCCGTCGCGGCGCTCAAGCGCAAGGCCGTCGGCAGGATCGTCCTCACGAGGCCCGTCGTGGAGGCGGGCGAGAGCCTCGGGTTCCTGCCCGGCACGCTGGAGGAGAAGGTGGACCCCTACGTCCGCCCGCTCTATGACGCGCTGTTTGACATGACGGATCCCGAGCGCAGCCGCGAGCTGTTGGAGACCGGCGTCATCGAGATCGCGCCGCTCGCCTTCATGCGGGGCAGGACGCTCAACGACGCCTTCGTCATCCTGGACGAGGCGCAGAACACGACGCCGGAGCAGATGAAGATGTTCCTGACCCGGTTCGGGTTCGGTTCCCGCATGGTCGTGACCGGCGAC
>CACZRK010000243.1 GCA_902783515.1 uncultured Coriobacteriaceae bacterium
GACCGCCGCCGCCGGCGAGGCGACCGCCGGCGCCGCCGGCGAGGAGACGCCGGCTGCCGAGGAGGCGCCGGCCGCCGACGCCGCCGCGTAGGTGAAGCCCAGACGTCGCGTTGCCCGGCACCCGCGACGTCGCGCGCATAAGCATGTGTCCAGGGGGGATGGACCATCCCCTTGAGATAAGGGCGCGGCGCCGAGGAGCGTCGCGCGATGACGAAAGGAACCACGCATGGTCGAGAAGACGTACATCATGATCAAGCCCGACGCGGTCGCCAACCACCACATCGGCGAGATCATCAACCGCATCGAGCGCTCCGGCCTGACCATCGAGCGCATGGTGCTGGAGATGGTCACGCCCGAGCAGGCTGCCGCCAACTATGCCGAGCACAAGGGCAAGCCGTTCTACGAGGGCCTCGTGTCGTACATCACGAGCGGTCCCGTCGTGAAGATGGTCATCTCCGGCGAGAACGCTGTCGCCAACATGCGTCGCCTGATGGGCGCGACGGACTGCGCGAAGGCTGCCCCCGGCACGATCCGCGGCGACTTCGGCCTGTCCGTCGACCAGAACGTCATTCACGGCTCCGACTCGCCCGAGTCCGCCGAGCGTGAGATCGGCATCTTCTTCGGCGCCTAAGTCCTGCTTGATTGGTTGGTCATGTCGATACTCGAGAGCATCTTTGGACAATATGGCGGCGACCTCGCGATCGACCTCGGGACGGCGAACACGCTCGTCGCGACGAGGGATCAGGGCATCATCCTGAACGAGCCGACCGTCGTCGCAATCGACCGGGACCAGAAGAAGGTCCTGGCCGTCGGCGCGGAGGCGAAGCGGATGCTCGGGCGCACGCCCGGCAACATCGTCGCCGTCAAGCCGCTCAAAGATGGCGTCATCGCCGACTTCGACGTGACCGAGGTGATGCTGCGCTACTTCATCGGGAAGGCGCGCGGCAAGCACTACCCCTGGACCCCCCGGCCACGCGTGGTCGTGGGGGTCCCCAGCGGCGTCACCTCCGTGGAGAAGCGCGCCGTGTTCGAGGCGTCCGTGCAGGCGGGCGCGCGCCAGGCCTACCTCATCGAGGAGCCCATGGCCGCCGCCATCGGCGCCGACCTGCCCGTGGAGGAGCCGACAGGCTCCATGATTGTGGACATCGGCGGCGGCACGGCGGAGGTGGCCGTGATCTCCATGGGCGGCATCGTCGTCTCGCGGTCGATCCGCGTCGCGGGCAACAAGTTCGACCAGGCCATCCTCGAGCACGTGAAGGACGCCTACAACCTGAACATCGGCGAGCGAACCGCGGAGATCGTCAAGATCAAGGTCGGCTCGGCGGCCCCGCTCGCGCACGAGCTTGACGTCGAGGTGAACGGCCGCGACATCGTGAGTGGCATGCCGCGCACCGCGCGCATCGAGTCGGAGGAGATCCGCCGCGCGCTCGACCAGCCTATCGGCGAGGTCGTGAAGGCGGTCAAGGACGCGCTTGACCAGACGCCGCCTGACCTCGCGAGCGACCTCATGTACTACGGCATCATGCTGTCCGGCGGCGGCGGCCTGCTGCGCGGGCTTGACCAGCGCATTCGCGAGGAGACGGGCGTGCCCGTGAGCGTTTCGCCGACGGCGCTGGAGAACGTCGTGACCGGCTGCACGAAGGTCCTCGAGGCGAACGCCCTCACGAGGTCGTACCTCCAGACGAACCGCTAGGGAGGCGTGGTGACGATCGCTCGCCGCCTCTTCGCGGCAGGGAAGCGGTGAGGCGACATGCCAGACATCAGCACCAGCATGGTCGAGCGGCGCTCACCCAAGGCGACGCGCCTGCTCGTGATCTTCGTCATCGCGTCGCTCGTGATCATCACGGCGTATGCGCGCGAGGGCTCGCGTGGCCCCGTGCACGCGCTGCGCGGCGTCGTGCAGACCGTCGCGTCACCGTTTCAGCTCGTCGGCTCGCAGATCGAGAAGCCGTTCGCGGCGATCGACACCTTCTTCACCAACGCGTCCGCGGACTCCGCGACGCTCTCGGAGCTGAGCGACGAGAACAGCCGCCTGACGGCTCAGCTGGCCCAGATGAACGAGTACGCCAATGAGAACGCCCGCCTCGCGTCCCTGGTCGGGCTCACGGACGCCTACGACCTCTCGGGCGTCGCCGCGCGCGTGGTCGCGACGTCGTCGGACGACTGGAGCGACACGATCACGATCGACAAGGGATCGTCATCCGGCATCAAGGTCGACCTGCCCGTCGTGACGGGCGGCGGCGTCATCGGCCAGGTCGTCAGCGTCTCGGCGACGACGTCGGTCGTGCGCCTCGTGACGGACCCGGAGATGGGCATCTCGGCGATGCTGCAGAACTCGCGCGCCGTCGGGGTCCTCACGGGCTCGGTGGACGGCTCGCTCAGCCTGACGTACGTCTCCTCCGACACCGACGTGCTCGTCGGCGAGATCGTGGTCACCTCGGGGCTCGGCGGCGTCTACCCGAAGGGGCTCCCCATCGGCGTGGTCACCACCACGACCCCGAGCAGCTCGGGGCAGTATCGCGAGATCACCGTGCGCCCGATCTGGCCGTCGCAGCACTACGAGGAGGTGTACGTCGTCACCTCCTACGACGACGGCCTGGACGGCACCGAGCTCGCGACCTCGTTCGTGCGCGACGCGGGATCCGACGCGGCCTCGGCGGCCACGGCGACGTCGGCGACGGCGGACGCCCAGCCGGCGCAGGACGCGTCGGGACAGGCGTCGACCGCGCCCGCGTCGGGGACGGGCGCGGGTGCCGTCGAGGCGGACACGCAGGCGACGACAGACGAGCAGGCAGACGGACAGGCTGACGGTCAGACGGAAGGCGGTGCGTGACGGTGCTGGCGGATGAGGGCGCTTCGCGTCAGGGGAGCGTGCGACTCGTGCTGCCCTGCGTCGTGCTGGTGGTGCTGCAGCTCGTCCTGGGCGGGCATCTGAAGCTGTTCGGGGCGAGCGCCGACTTCCTGCTCGTGATCGTCGGGCTGCTCGCCCTCATGCGCGGCGACGTGACGGGCTGTGTCGCGGGGTTCGTCTGCGGGCTCGCCTTTGACCTGCTCGGGTCGGGCATGGTCGGCCTCACGGCGCTGCTCGGCAGCGTCCTCGGCTTCGCCGTCGGCCGCGCGTCGCGCTCGATGGCGGAGGGGTGGGCGCCCCGCCTCGCGCTCTTCGCCGTCGCCGACCTCGCGCTGAACGTCGCCTATCTCATCTTCCTCACGATCCTCGGGGTGCTTGACGTCGGGGGGTGGGCGGTTCTCGGCCGCGTGATCGCCTCGACCATCGCCGACGTCGCCGTCGCGGCGATCACGTTCTTCCTCGTCTTCGGCCACCCGCGCCTTGGACGCGGGAAGCGTCCGGAGCTCAGGTGATGGCATGAGGGCGCTCGTCATCATCGTCGCCATCGCGCTCGTCGCGCTCGCCGTGGCATTCGTCGCGCATCGCCGCACGATCAGCCGGCGCGGCGGCATGCCCGGCGGCCACCTCCGCCTTGACCTGGGGGGCCTGCACGGCGGCGTGCTCGCGCGGGGGGTCGGCGGCGGCCGCTACGACCTCTCCATCGGCGACCATCGCTCGCGTCTCGCGAGCGTCGAGGGCGGACGCCCCGGCGACCACGACCTGGAGGCGTCCCCAATCGCCGCCGACCCCGCGGCGGGCGCGGGCGTCGCGGGCGAGCCGCGGC
>CACZRK010000244.1 GCA_902783515.1 uncultured Coriobacteriaceae bacterium
GCGGGCAGGCGCCACGTCTCGCGCCGCACCGCGATCGGGCTCGGGCTCGGCGCCGCCGGGATCGCGCTGGTCGGCGCAAAGTTCGGCGGCGTGTTCTCGAAGAAGCCCGACCAGCTGTACGTGTACAACTGGGGCGAGTACATAGACCCCGACGTCGTCGAGCAGTTCCAGGACGAGACGGGCATCCAGGTCATCTACGACGAGTTTGAGTCCAACGAGATCATGTACGCCAAGCTCGCGCAGGACCCCTCCGCCTACGACGTGGTCTGCCCGAGCGACTACATGGTGTCCAAGCTCATCTCCGACGGCCTGCTGAGCCCGCTCGACTGGGACGCGCTGCCCAGCGCGCGCGAGAACATCGGCGCCCAGTACCTGCGCTCGGCGACCGAGTTCGACCCCGGCAACCAGTACTGCGTCCCCTACTGCTGGGGCACGATCGGCATCCTGTACAACACCCGCATGGTGGATGAGGACGTCACGAGCTGGAACGCCCTGTGGGACCCGAAGTACGCCGGCCAGATCCTCATGCAGGACTCGATCCGCGACTGCTTCATGGTCCCGCTCGCGAAGGACGGCTTCTCGATCAACTCGACCGACCCCGCCGAGCTCGGGCAGGCCGCGCAGGACCTCATCGACCAGGCTCCGCTCGTCCAGGCCTATGTCATCGACCAGGTCCGCGACAAGATGATCGGCGACGAGGCGGCCCTTGGCGTCATCTACTCCGGCGAGGCGATCTACACGCAGCGCGAGAACCCCGACCTGCGGTACGTCGTGCCCGACGAGGGCTCCAACGTGTGGATCGACGGCTGGGTGATCACGAGCGGCTCGCGCAACCGCGACAACGCGCTCAAGTGGATCGAGTTCATGTGCCGCCCGGAGATCGCGCTCAAGAACTTTGAGTACATCACCTACTCCACGCCCAACACCGCGGCGCGCGAGCTCATCGAGGACGACGACATCCGCAACTCCGAGATCGCCTTCCCGCCCGACGAGGTGCTGGAGCGCTGCGAGACGTTCTCCTACCTCGGGCCCGAGGCGGACGAGCTGTACGGGGAGCTCTGGAAGAAGGTCAAGTCGGCGACCTAGGCGAGGCGCGGGGTCGCCAGGCCAACGCACGACGCACCGTCGCTCGCCGTGACGACACCGAAAGGCCGCCCGGGCGACATGTCCCGCCCGGGCGGCCGCACTCATGCGCCCCTAGTCGTCAAACCTGTTCGCGGCGAGGTCGCGTCCGAGCAGGTAGCCGTATGTGATGCAGTTGATGCCGTAGCAGTTGCCCGGGATCGCGAAGTTGTAGTTGTTCGCGTACATGTTGCCCGTCATCTGGCCGACGTTGTACAGGCCGGGGATGACCGTGTCGTTGGCGTCCATGACCTGCATGTTGCAGTTCGTGTTCAGGCCGCCGACCGTGGACATGAACATCGCGTAGTCCTGCGCGGCGTAGAACGGGCCGCTCTCGTCGATCCTGACGAGGTAGGTCGGATCCTTGTGGAAGTCCTCGTCCACGCCCTTCTCGACAAGCTCGTTGTAGCGCCTGATGACGGCGGCGAGCTTCGTGGCGTCCAGCCCGGTCTTCTCCGCAAGCTCGTCGAGCGTGTCGCACTTGAGGTACGACGGGTGGTCGCCCTGCGTGCCGGCGTCCCACATCGCGACCACGTCGGCAGGGTCCGCCGGCGGCACGTCGTAGGTCTTGCCGAAGAAGTACCACTCGTGGCCGTTGTCCACGACGTCCTGCGCGTAGTTGGCCGTCCAGATGCCCCACGCGACGTGCCCGGGCTGCGACAGCAGGTGGTTGGCGCTGTACGGCCCGGTCATGTCCTCACGCTGATAGCGCTCCGTGCGCATGTTGACGTTCAGCCCCTGGTGGAAGCCGAGCGGCTCGTTGGAGCCGTACCAGGAGCTCTGCATGATCGGCGCGGTGGAGCAGTGCTGCCAGGCGGCGCCGACCCACAGGCCCATCTTCTGGCCGTCGCCGGGATAGATGCCGGTGAGCGCGAAGCCGGTGTTGTAGTCCACGTCCACCGGGTCCGTGCCGACCAGCGGGATGACCTGGGGGATGTACTTTGCGACCATGTTCTTGTCGGCGCAGAAGCCTCCGGTGGCCATGACGATACTGCGACCATTGAACCGGACGTAGGAGCCGTCGGCGCGCTGGGCGATGACACCGGTCACCGCGCCGGTATTGTCATCCTCGCGGATGAGCTGCTTCGCGACCGTGTCGTAGATGACCTTGGCACCGTGCTCCTGCGCGAACGCGGCGACGGCCTCGACCGCGAACTGCTGGCCGGTTGACGCGGAGTCGGAGCCCTCGGGGCCAGAGAACCCAATGGCATAGTCGGGCCCGCCCTCGTTGATGTTGTCCCGCTCCAGATGGACCTCGACGCCCTTGTCGCGGACGAGGTCGATGGTCCAGTTCATGGCCTCCTCGGAGTTGTTGTAACCACGCATCCACATCTGCTGGTCGATGCTGAACGAGGCGGCCTTCTCCTCACGCCAGAAGAACGGGACCGGATCAAGCCGCTTGATGCCGTACTCCTCGATCACCTTGTTGTATGCCGAGAAGTTTGAGCCGCCGCGACTGATCGGGGTGCTTGAGGCGGTGAACAGCGTGACGCTCGCGCCCTGCTCGGCCGCCGACGCCGCCGTCATGAAGCCGGACATGCCACCGCCGATGACGATGATGTCGTCGGTGATCGTCTCGGCGATGTCGTCATCCTTGATGGGAGCGGGCGGGACCTCAAAGCTCCACTTCGGGACGCCCTTGGAGATGTCCACGACGTAGTCGTCGGCGTACGGACGCTGATGGATGTCCGTCTCGCCCGTGACGGTGGCGCCGCCACTAGTGCCGACCTTCTTGGCAGCGTCCATCGCGCCGCTCGTGTCACCCGACGTCGCGGCGAGTGCAGCCCCGGCGGACGTCCCAAGACCAGCGGCCATTGCGGCGCCCGCAAGAAAACTTCTGCGCGTGAGAGCCATAGCAATCCCCCTTGTTCGCATGCCTGCGTGACGTCTCCCGAAACGTCACATTGAGGGACAGACTAACGCATATGCAAACGAGCCGGGGATGCGTTGGTTACGCAAGGCGCAACCAACGGTTACGGGTCAGGTGATCACAAGAATGAATGTGACTGCAGGTGATTGAAGGCGCGAAGCTGAAACGAAGGATGTGTGTAAACCACCCAAGAAACGCAAAAAGGGAGGCCTTGCGGCCTCCCCTCGCATGCGATGGAGCGGACAACGGGACTCGAACCCGCGACCCCAACCTTGGCAAGGTTGTGCTCTACCAACTGAGC
>CACZRK010000245.1 GCA_902783515.1 uncultured Coriobacteriaceae bacterium
CAGGACGCCCGCGCGCGGGCGTCCTGCTGCCGGAACGCGCCTTGCGGTCGGCGGACATCTTCTCCGTCGCGATCAACGCGCTCGGCACGAACGACCCGTACAGCGAGAACGTCCAGCAGACCACGCCCACGCCCAGCGCGACCCCCGCGGCGCCCGCCGCGGACGTGCCGCAGGCGACCCCCGTCGCGACGACGACCCCCGCGGCGTCCGCCGCCCAGGAGGACACGCCCGCGCAGAGCACGCTGGCCGACGTCGCGCAGGACGAGGTGTCCGCGTCGCTGTCGCCGAGCGCCCGCGACGCGCAGGCGCACGCGTACGGATCGCCGGTCACCGTGGACGGGCCGGGAACCGCCTACCCCGTCTACGCCACCTGGGCGACCGACGGCGAGGGCCTGTGGTGCGCGATCTTCACGACGGACAACGGCGTGCAGCTCTACGCGTACCAGATGACCACCGGCTGGACGTTCTACACGTACAACGGCCGTCAGGTCTACTGCGTCGCCGAGACGAGCTCCGCGTACGGCCAGGTTGGCCCCGCCGGCGTCGCGAGCAGCTGGCGCGACGCCGCCGACCCGAGTGTCTGGTACTAGCATGGGCCGCGTCAGCGAAGAGCGTGCGAGCCGCCGCGAGCCCCCCGCGTCGATCGAGGTCCGCGGGGCGCGCGTCCACAACCTGAAGAACGTGAGCGTGTCCGTGCCGCTCAACGAGCTCGTCGGCATCGCCGGCGTGTCCGGATCGGGCAAGAGCTCGCTGGCGCTCGGTGTGCTGTACGCGGAGGGGTCGCGCCGCTACCTTGACGCGCTGTCCACCTACACGCGCCGTCGCATCTCCCAGCAGGGGCGCGCGCAGGTGGACGAGGTCCTACACGTCCCGGCCGCCCTCGCGCTGCGCCAGCGGCCGGGCGTCCCCGACGTGCGCTCCACGTTCGGCACGTCCACCGAGCTCCTCAACCACCTGCGCCTGCTCTACTCGCGCTGCGGCAGCCACGTCTGCCCGAACGGCCACCACGTCCCCCCGACGACGGCCGTGTCGCTGGAGCGCGAGATCACGTGCCCCACCTGCGGCGCGACCTTCATGGGGCCGGGCGCCGAGGACATGGCGTTCAACTCCGGAGGCGCCTGCCCCACCTGCGGCGGCCTGGGCACGGTGCGCGAGGTGGACGAGTCCACGCTCGTGCCCGACGAGTCCCTCTCGATCGACGAAGGTGCCGTCGCGCCGTGGAACACCCTCATGTGGGACCTCATGAAGCAGGTCGCCGCCGCGATGGGCGTGCGCACCGACGTGCCGTTCTCCCAGCTCACGCCCAAGGAGCGCGAGATCGTCTTTCACGGCCCCGCCGAGAAGCGCCACATCCTGTACAAGGCCAAGAAGTCCGACACGTTCGCCGAGCTTGACTTCACCTACTACAACGCCGTGCGCACGGTGGAGAACGCGCTCGCGAAGGTGAAGGACGAGAAGGGCCTGAAGCGCGTCGCCCGCTTCCTGCACGAGGGCGTCTGCCCGGACTGTGGCGGCACGCGCCTCAACGCGCGCGTCCGCGCCACGACCGTCTGCGGCCTCACGCTGCCGCAGGCCTGCGCGATGACGCTGACCGAGCTCGCCGCGTGGCTGCCGACCGTCGCCCCGACGCTGCCGGCCGACGTGCGCCCCATGGCCGAGACGGTCGTCGCCGACATGGGCGAGCCCATCGCGCGCCTGCTGCAGCTCGGCCTGGGCTACCTCTCGCTGGACCGCGCGAGCTCCACGCTCTCGACCGGCGAGCGACAGCGCGTCCAGCTCACGCGCGCGGTGCGCAATCGCACGACCGGCGTGCTCTACGTGCTGGACGAGCCCTCCATCGGCCTGCACCCCTCCAACGTGGAGGGGCTGCTCGGCGTGATTGACGACCTGCTCGCCGACGGCAACTCGGTCGTGGTCGTGGACCACGACGTGCGCGTGCTGCGCCACGCGGACCACCTGATAGAGGTCGGGCCCGCCTCCGGCGCGGACGGCGGCACGATCGTGGCGCAGGGCTCCGTGGAGGACGTCGAGCGGGACCCGGCCTCGCGGATCGGCCCGTTCCTCTCCGGCGCGCGCAGGGTGCGCGTGCCCGCGCACGGGCAGTCGGCCGAAGGCGAGGGCGACGGCGACGGGCGAGCTGCCCAGGGCGCCCCCGCGGGCGACGACGAGATCTTCGCGGACGGGGAGATCTATCTGCGCATGGGCGCGATCCACACGGTCAAGCCGCTCGAGGTGCGCATCCCGCGCGGTCGCCTCACCGCGGTGACGGGCGTGTCCGGCTCCGGCAAGACGACGCTCGTGCTGGAGAGCCTCGCGCCGGCGCTGCGCGCGTCCTTCGGCGCGGGGCCGATGCCCGCCCACGTCCTGGAGGTCAGCGGCGGCGGCGTCCGGCGCGTCGACCTGATCGACGCCACGCCGATCGGCGCGAACGTCCGCTCCACGGTCGCGACGTACTCCGGGGTCCTCGACGACCTGCGGCGCGCGTTCGCCGCGACCGACGACGCGAAGGCCGCCGGCCTGCACGCGGGCGACTTCTCCTACAACACCGGCTCCCTGCGCTGCCCGACCTGCGACGGCACCGGTCAGATCTCGCTGGACGTGCAGTTCCTGCCCGACATCGACATCGTCTGTCCGGCCTGCAACGGGTCCCGGTATGCGCCCGGTGCCGACGCCGCGCGACTGG
>CACZRK010000246.1 GCA_902783515.1 uncultured Coriobacteriaceae bacterium
AAGGACGCCACGGCGGGCTCCGCGAAGGGCGCGGCCGCCGCGTCCGCGCCGGCCGACGACCCGACCGCACAGCCGGGCGGCGTCCAGTGGTACGAGGACCAGGCGACGGCGATCGCGGGCATCGACAAGGACTGGCAGGACCCGAGCAAGACCGACCCCGTCCTCAACGAGGTAATGGACCAGGAGCTCGTCGACCATGACGTGACGCTGCCGGACGGCACCGTCGTCCCGGCCGTGTACGTGAACCTGCGCAACCGCATCGACCGCATGGGCAAGGGCGTCGGCACCAACCCCGGGCCCGCCGGCTACCAGATGATCATGCATGAGTGGAGCGAGGAGGACGCCGCGCACGAGCTGGAGATGCCGTTCCTCGCGTGGTTCAACGCCTACGACTACGCGATGGTCTCCGGGCGCGACCAACAGGAGTGCGCCGAGATCCTGAAGGACATGGCGTCCCGCTGCCTCATCTACCACGTGAGCCGCGGTGGGAACGACTACTACACGCTGCTGCCCCACATCAACGGCTTCTGGGAGTTCTGCGAGCTGAAGCACTTCTACCAGAACGGCGGCGACTCCACGATCTTCCTGCCCGACAACGACAGGAAGTGCCTGGACGCGGTCGCGGACTTCAACGCCTGCGGCATCTTCGGGCCAGAGCACGACGACTTCATCAACACCTTCCCGCTGTTCCACAGCTACCCGATCAGCAAGGACGTCATCGCCGAGGACGAGTTCCAGCCCTACATGGACTGGCGTGCCATCATCAGGCGCCAGAAGAACATCACCGTCTCCCCGTGCCAGTGCCGCCTGATGTGGGAGTCGCTCGGGATCGACTGGCCGACCGACCAGCCGACCCGCACCTGCCTGTCGCTCGGCGAGATGGCGGAGTACTTCAAGGAGAACGGCATCGGCGAGCCCGTCACGCAGGACGAGGCCATCGCGATCGTCGAGGACGCCATCGACCACGGCATGGTGCCCGAGTCCATCGCGACCCGCGACGTGGACATCATCTGCTGCTGCCACGGCGACTCCTGCGGCAACCTGAAGGGCTTCCTCGCCGGCGGCGGCAACAACCCCTCGTGGAAGAACTTCAACGCCTACGTGCTGTCCTACGACAAGGACACCTGCATCAGGTGCGGCGCCTGCATCGACCGCTGCCCCATGCACGCGATCGAGTTCGGCGACGACGGATTCTGCCTGCACAACACGACCTGCGTGCGCTGCGGGCAGTGCGTCTCGGTCTGCCCGGTCCAGGCGCGCGTGCTGCGCGCCCGCGAGGACTTCCCGGAGTACCCCTACGACTACCTGGACTGCCACGAGTACTACGCGAAGGACCGCATGCTGCGCGGCGACATCGCCGACTTCACGGACGACCGCGTGGAGGGGTAGCCCGCCGGGGACGCGGCCCGACTTGATGGGCCGCCGCCGGCGCCCTAGAATCCCCCATCGTTGACAGTCGGCACGACGGGTCGCGCGGGCGCGTCAGAGGGGATGGCGCGCCCGCGCGCGGACGGGAGCACGCGATGATGGGGATGGGCATGGGCGCGGGGATGAGCCCCGAGGCGCTCAAGCAGATGCAGGAGCGCGCCGCGCAGCGCAGGGCGCAGGCGGCGCAGGCGTCTCGTGCGGACGCGACGGTCGAGACGGCCGAGGCCGCCGGCAGCCATGGCTGCGGCGCACCGTCGGTCGCCGCCGACGACGCGCAGCCCGAGGTGGACGAGGAGGCCGTCCTTCGCTACATCCGATCGCGCAAGGAGGCCGCCGACACGGCGCGTGCCGAGGCGCGCAGCGCACAGGCGAGGTGCGAGCACCTGGAGCGCCAGCTGGAGATCTCCGAGCGCAAGGTGCAGGCGCTGCGCACGGCGCTCGCCCAGGTGCGCGAGGAGCTGAAGACGGCGCAGGCGGAGGCCGCCGCGCGCTCGTCAGACGGTCCCGCGCCCACAAAGTGAGGCCCGGCACACGATTCCCTGCCGCATGCCGTGCCTGCATGAGGCAAAAAGATGCATATGGTGAACTCTTTACTTGCGAACGGGCCGCGGGCGACCTAGGATGCGGGTTGAGACAGCGCGAGCGTCACGCGCCCGCATGCGCAGGCTGATGCGTGACGCGGCACTCGCCCGCCCGCACGCCCACGCCTTCTTTCCCGAAGGCGACCCATGCGACCATCACAGGTTTGAGCAGCTCATGAAGGCACACAGGTACTTTGCGTTTCTCACTCTCTTCTGCATGGCGATGACCATCGTCACCGGCTATGAGGTGGGCAAGCGATAGGACGGCGACGCGTCGGCGCATGGCTTGGGTCTGGTGCCATACACCGACGCGTCGAGAGTCATGGTTTTATGCGCGCGT
>CACZRK010000247.1 GCA_902783515.1 uncultured Coriobacteriaceae bacterium
GACGCGCCGTACGGATCGGACGCGCCGTACGGGTCCGCATAGGCGCCCTGGGCACCGTACGGGTCGGACGCGCCGTACGGGTCCGCCTGGTTCCACCGCTGATCGCTCGAACGCGCCATGATCGCCTCGCAACCCCTTCGTCACCGGTCCTCGGCACGTCGCCGCGCCCGTCAGGCGCGCCGCGCGCGCTGCTCGTCGCCCGCGCTACTCGCCGTCCGCCCCGGCCTCGCAGAGGTCGACGATCTTGCGCGAGCGGCTCGCGAGCGGGTTCTTGCCGTTGCCCGCGTCGAACCGCATGCGGTCGGCGATCTTCTCGCGCACGGTTTGATCGACGTCACCGGTCTGCAGCATGTCCACGATGCAGTCAAGCATGCCGGGGAACTCCTGATCGCCGTGATAGCACTGCAGCGCCTCGTCGAGCAGTGGCCAGACCGCACGCGAGCGCGCGCGGTCGGCGCCGGCGAGCTTGGCGAAGAAGCGGAACGACACGAAGCGCAGCATGCCCGACTCCTCGTCGTAGAGGCACTCCTCCGCCGCCTCCGCCGCCTTCTCGGCGACGTCGGGCCGCACGGTCGCCAGCGACGTGAGCGCGGTCATCGTCTCCCAGCGCGTCTGGGCCTCGGGGCATGAGAGCGCGTCCACGAGCGCGTCTATGTGCGGGACGAGGCGGTCGGCCGACCCCTCCGCGATCTGCGCGATGACGTGCGCTGAGTTCTGGCGATCCTTGCGGCTCCGGCTCGAGAGCGCCTGCACGAGCCCGGCAAGCGCGGCCTCCTGAGCCGCCTCGTCGTCTGACGCCGTCACCGAGCGGTCCTTCTCGTTCGCCATGTGTGAAGCCCCCTCTTCCGCGGCCGGCAGCGACGTCGGCGCCCCTCGCGCGAGCCCCCGCGCGCCCCGGCGGGCGACGCGGCGACGCGCGGGGGCAGTCCGCGCCCAGACCGCGGGCAACGTGTCCTGCGTGAGTTTTCCTTGCCTTCCATTTTATGACGCGCGGCAGGTCACAGCGCCACGCGGGAGGGCGCATCGCCAAAGACCCATCAGGCACGCCGCACCCGCCGCGCCCGCCGTGTCAGCCGCTAGTCGCGCGCCGCCTGGTCGGGGGCGTCCACCTGGTCGGAGCGGCGCACCACGTAGCAGTGATGGATGCGCGCGTTGCGCCGGAAGTCCTCGGGGATCGTGCCCTCCGTCACGTCCTGGATCGCCACGCCCGCCTTCGCGAGCGCCTCCACGTCGGGCGTGAAGCCGCGCAGGTTGCACGAGAACAGGATCGTGCCACCGCGGCGCAGGATGCGCGAGGCGCCGATGAGCAGCTCGGCATGGTCGCGCTGCACGTCGAACCCGCTCGTGCGCATGCGCGCGGAGTTGGAGAACGTCGGCGGGTCGATGAAGATCAGGTCCCAGCGCATCGCCGAGTGGCGCTGCTGCGCGATCCACTGCGTGACGTCGGCCTGCACGTACTGGTGGCGGTCGCCCGTGAAGCCGTTCTGCTCCATGTTGCGGCGCGCCCAGTCCAGGTAGGTCGTGGAGAGGTCGACCGTCGTCGTCTCGAGCGCGCCGCCGTCCGCCGCGTAGCAGCTGGCCGTGCCCGTGTAGGCGAACAGGTTGAGGAAGCGCGTGCCGACGGCCATCTCGCGGATGCGCTCGCGCACCAGGCGGTGGTCCAGGAACAGGCCCGTGTCCAGGTAGTCGCTGAAGTTGACCTCAAAGACGAGGCCGCCCTCCTCCACCAGCGCGCCGCGCCCCGCCTTGTCGCGGTCGCTCGCGTACTGGGAGCCGCCGCGCGCGCGTCGGCGCACCTTCAGGAAGACGTTCTCGGGCGCGATGCCCAGGACGCGTCCCGTGATCGCGAGGGCGTCCGTGAGGCGGCGCTGCGCCATCTGGGGGTCGATCTCCCGAGGCGCAGCGTACTCGCCCACGACGGCCCAGGTGCCCGGCGTCGCTGCCGAGCCCTGGTAGAGGTCGATCGCGACGGCGTAGTCGGGCAGGTCGGCGTCGTAGACGCGATAGCAGCTCACGCCGGCGCGGCGCGCCCACTTGGCGCGCAGGCGCGCGACCTTCGCGAGGCGCGCGGGGAACTGGACGCTCTGCGGCACGAGCACGCCCATCGTGGAGCCGTCCGGCAGCGTGATGGTCGCGGGGCCGACGGCGACCCCCGCCGCCGCCGCGATCGCGCCGGCGTCCGGCGCGTCCTGC
>CACZRK010000248.1 GCA_902783515.1 uncultured Coriobacteriaceae bacterium
CACCGCGATCGTCGCCCCGCTCGGCACCGTCTCCGTCGCGGCGAACTCGCTCGCCGTGACCGCCGAGAGCCTTTGCTACAACCCCGGGTTCGGCATCGGGGCTGCCGCGACGACGCTCGTGGGGCAGAGCATGGGCGCCGGCCGCCGCGACCTTGCCCGCGAGTTCGCCCGCCTGACCACGTGGCTCGGCATGGCGACGATGGGCGCCGCCGGCGCCGTCATGTTCTTCATCGCCCCGTGGGTGTTCTCGCTGCTCACGCCTGACCCCGCCGTGCGCGAGCTCGGCGTGGCCGTCCTGCGGGTGGAGCTGATCGCCGAACCGCTCTTCGGCGCGTCCATCGTCGCCGCCGGCGCGCTGCGCGGGGCGGGGGACACGCTCGTGCCCGCCGTCATCAACCTGGGCAGCATGTGGGTCGTGCGCGTGACGGCCGCCGCGCTGCTCGCGCCGCGGCTCGGCCTGATGGGCGTGTGGGTCGCCATGTGCGGCGAGCTGTGCGTCCGCGGCGCGCTCTTCCTCGTGCGGCTGTATCGCGAGCGGTGGCTGCGGCGCGAGGCGGTCGTCGCGCGGTAGGCCGCCCCGCGTGCGGGGGCGCGTCCGCGTCTGCGTTCGCGCGTCCAGCTTGTTCACGCACTTATTCACCTACTTATTCAATTTGAACAAGCAAGTGAATAAGTGGTGAACGAGTGAGCGGGCGCGTGGCATACTGAGGCCATCCCGTGGCGACGCGTCGTCACGTACGGTAGGGACAGGGTGAGCGCGGATGGGCGAGGAGGACGGCAATGGCGGACGCGGGCGCGGACTGGCCGATCACGACCAAACGGTTTGCCGAGGTCATCGAACTCATGCGCACCGTCGGCGTCGACCTGCAGCGCTACGAGGTCAAGTCCTCAAAGAAGGAGCTGACCAAGGACATCGCGCGGACGGTCTCGGCGTTCTCCAACGGCTCTGGTGGCTTTATCATCTGCGGGATATCCGAGAAGGATGGCTTTCGTCCCGTGGACGGCTTTGACGCCCAGGCCATCCAGGATTCATTGGCGCACACGTGCGTCGAGCTTATGACGCCGCCGGTGCGGCCTGACATTCAGGCGCTCGTTTTTGAGGGCAGGCCGGTGCTCATTGCGCGCATCCCCGAGATGCGCCCCGTCGACAAGCCGTGCTACCTCAAGCTGAGCGACAGGTACAAGGGATCCTACATCCGCACCGGGGACGGTGACATGCGCCTCACTCCCTATGAGGTCGACCGGCTCATTGACGAGCACCGGCAGCCGCAGCACGACGTGCAGGTCGTGGAGGACGCTCAGCTCGGCGATCTCTCTCAGGAGCTCGTGGGCGGGCTGCTCGCGAGGGAGCGGCGGGTCCATGCGAGAAACTTCGCGAAGCTCGGCGATTCCGAGGCGCTCCTCAAGCTCGGAGCGGTTCGACCGGACGGGCGGGGGACTCTCCGCCCGACGCTTGCCGGCCTGCTGGCGCTCGGAGACTATCCGCAGCAGTTCTATCCGAGGCTGAACGTGTCGTTTGCCTGCTATCCGGGCACGCGCAAGTCCGACGTGACCTCCTTCGGCGAGCGGCTGCTCGACTCGGCGACGATGGTCGGTCCCATTCCGCAGATGGTCGAGGACACCATCGCCGCGATCGGACGCAACACGAGGACGGGGGCGATCGTCAAGGGCGCCTTTCGCAGGGAGGTTCCCGACTATCCTCCCATCGCCCTGCGCGAGGCGATCGTGAACGCGCTCATGCACCGCGACTACTCTCCTCAGTCGCTGGGCACGCCCGTCCAAGTGGACCTTTACGTCGATAGGCTCGAGATCATCAACCCGGGCGGGCTGTTCGGAAACGTCACCGTTCGCACGCTCGGCACCGACGGCATCACGTCCACGAGGAACCAGCATCTGGCGAACCTTCTTGAGAGCACGCCGTATGCGGACGGCACGTTCGTTGCCGAGAACAGGGGCACGGGCTATCAGACGATCGAGGCGGAGCTGGCGGGCGCGCTGATGCCCACGCCTCTCGCCGTCGATACGATCGATCACTTCTCGCTTACCTTCCAGCGCAGGCGCCTGACCGAGAGTGAGTCGACGCTCTCTGTGGGCGAGCAGGTCAAGGCGACCATTGTCGGCGCGCTGCAGGCGCGTGGCTCCGTCAGCACGACGGAGCTGGCGCGCATCACGGGGCGTTCGCGCGCGACGGTGTACAAGTATGTTAAGCAGATGATCGCCGAGGGCACGATTGAGCCGATGGAGCCGATGGGAAGCACGAAGCAGCGGTACCGGATGAGGACGCGCTAGACGCGCGCGGCGTGGGCGATGACGTGTCATCGGCCCTGCCGCACCAGCTCCTCGTGTGCGCGGGGATTGACGCGCGCCTGCGTTCGCACGGCCAGCTTGTTCACGCACTTATTCACCTACTTATTCAATTTGAACAAGCAAGTGAATAAGTGGTGAACAAGCGCCGTCACCTCTGCCTCGGTGAAGCCGGAGCGCTCGTCAAAGCGCGCCGTGAGGGGCGTGTCCACGACGAGGCTGTCGAGGTCGGAGAAGACTGACTCCTTCGCGACGCGCCGCACGCCTGTGAGGCACGACACGGCGACGGACTCGCCGCCGCTCCTCACGGCGCCGGTGAGCCATGACTTCAGAAAGGACACCGCCCGCGCGTAGCAGCCGTACGCGTGGCCCGACATCACTGGCGTGTCGCACCTTGTCGAAGCGTCGAGGCCGGCAGAAGAGAACCGCGCCGTAGCCTGCGTCGATGACGTCGGCGATGAGCAGCGACTCGTCGACGATCGCCGACGTGCGCGCGACCGAGGCGTAGCCGTCCCGCTCGATGGGGGACGCTACGTTCGTCTGGCTGAAAGGCGCTCCGCATAGATTGCGTCGTTATTGTACGGTATATTGTACGTGCTTTTCTTTGCCCACTGACTGATAAGAGGTAACGAGAAGATAGGGGGACGACGTGATCGCTACGAATTACTCGTCGCTGCGCGAGCATATGAAGGATTACTTCGACCAGGTTACCGATGAAAGCGAAACTCTTGTCGTAACGCGTAAAAATAATAATAATGTCGTAATCTTATCTCAAGATACATACAATAATCTTCTTGAAAATATCCATCTGTTTGGAGACAAGACAAATTACGAATGGCTCGTGGAGTCGAAGGCCCAGCTGGAGGCGGGGCATGCCTCTGAGCATGAGCTGCTTCAGTAGGCGGACGTATGAGACGAGTCTTTACTGACAACGCCTGGGATGACTATCTCTGGTGGCAGGCACATGACAGGAAGACCCTGCATAGGATCAACCTCCTCATTGAGGACGTGTGCAGGAACGGAAACTGCGGCATCGGGAAACCAGAGCCGCTGCGGGGCGAATTCACCGGGTTTTGGAGCCGAAGGATTAACGACAGGGATCGGCTTGTGTATAGGTTAAGCAGCGATGCTGTCGAGATTCTTGCCTGCAGGTTCCATTACACCGACAGATGACGCTCGGCATCCTCTCGTGCAGGCCGTGCGATCCTGATAAAACGTCTCAAATCAGGAGCATCACTCCGGATTTGAGACATTTTGGAGATCATCATGGCTGCGTCGGCATACATCACCCGGTCGATCGAACCACTTGTGCGTCGTTACGCGGAGCACTTTTCAGGCGCACGATCGGCACCGGGTGCATCCTGTGCATGGCGGAGGACGCCTATCCGGTGAGCGAGCGCGCCTGGGCGCTGCCCGTGTGGGCGATGTGAGCTCTGTGGACTCGGCGGCGGCCGTGGTGACGACTCGATGACTCGCGCGATAAACACACTGGATAATGGTGCGCGCCAGCATTCTATTGAGTAATTTTACTCAATATATTGAGTAAAATTACTCAATAGCTCGAGAAGGACGGCGTTCGTCTCGGCCGGCCCGTTCGCGTCCCCTCGCGTCCCCTCGCGCTTCGCACGCCACCATGAGATTCAGAGGTCACTCAGCACGTCCTGCATGAGCAATATGTTGCCGCGGCTTCTCACCATGCAGCCGCCCTTTCTCATGAGTTCCACGTTAAGCCGATAGCACCAGTCACGGACGCTTCGACGTCTGATGTCCAGCAGCATCTGCCTGAGGTCGTCGCAATAGAGCTGCATGACGTCCTGTGCTGCGGTGTAATTGGTTCGTGAGGTTCGGGGCAGCATTCGGCAAAGCGAGCCTTCGGGGCGCTTCATGTTGAAAAATCCGCAAATGCCATATGGTGGGCATTCGTCAAAGATGACGAGCGTTTCGAGATTTTGGACGGTCAGCGTGACGAGGCGCTTCGCATTGTGACAGGAAGGCATCGCCGAGACTGTCCATAGAATTCCCGCGATCTCGCATGGAGCCGGAATCGTTGCGAGGACATAGGCGCGCAGGAGCATTCTAATTCGTCGCCATGAGTTGAGCTGACGTAGATGCTCGTAGCGGGATTGCATGCTATTTGTTACAGAGCTCAAATCTGGTTCATAGGAACGGTTGGAGAGGGGCCGTTGCGAGCGTTTCCACGGAAGAGGAATCCCTGCGTTTTCCCCGAGCGTTACTGTTATCGTGCCCGGTCCGAGAGGGACGGCCGTCTTTGCTTTGTTGCGCAGACTGTAGCCCTGTCGCTCGAACCATTGAATCGCATGGGTCTCTGCGTCGTCGAGTTCTTTGGGACTAGCATTCGGGAGCCTGGCAAAGTATGCCTCCTTGACGACGGGCACAGTTTCTTTTGAGTGGCGGTACTCATGGAGGTGCTGGGTGTAGCGCCGTGCCATGTCAACGGACTTGCCCACATACCACGTCTCGTCTGAGTAGTGATAGGCGTAAATCCCGGGAGCGCTCGTCCCGACGTCAAACGCTACAGAGGACTTCCCGTCAACTTCGGCACGTTCAAACGAGAGACACGCCTTGGAAGACAATCCGATTTCGGTCGAAACCATGGGCGCAGCCTCTCCTGTTCGGTATTGCGAGAAAAGACACCAAGTTCAGCAGGCTAAACGTGCAGCGCTGATGGCCTGTGCGCCGTTCGTGCCGTGTTCCTCTTCACGTGCCGCAGGAGAAGTATGACACTTGACTTCTCTTGTAACGCGTGAAATGGGACTGACCATGACGATACGGCAATGCGATGCATACGACGTATCTCATTCGCTTTACCCACGCACCGCACGTCGCGGACGATCGCGACGTCGGCGGATCGCGCGAGGTAGAGGTCCAGTTCGTCGGTGTTCTCGTAGGCAAAGCCGTCGACGCGGCTCACCGCCCCGACGCCCAGGCCGAGCGTCTCGACGCCCCACCCCGCCGCCTGGGCCAGGCGGCTCGCGTGCCCGGGCAGCGCCCAGACCTCCCCGTTGATGTCGTCACCGCGTGCGGCCTCCTCCCACATCCGCGAGCCGCGATCGACCATCGGCGGAGCGACCTCGACCTGGCGCGGCTCCCAGGCCAGCGCGCCCGCGAGCTCGCGGCGCCACATGCCCGGGGTCTGACGGGGAAGTCCGTTTCGCAGCCGGACGTCGATATGGTCCTGCGCGTGGGCGACGCGCGCGATGCGCATGGGCGCGCCCATGTTAGCCATGTCGGCGAAGCGCCCGGTCCGCATGCTCTCGTTGGGGGTGTCGGCCACGACGCGCGAGATGCCGGCGAAGACGAAGGCGATCGCGAGCAGAACCTCCGTCATGACGGAGGAATCATCGTCGATAAGCTCATGCTTCAGTAATGTGTCCTCGCGGTGTCGTCGCGCGTCGAGTCCCGCCATGCTTGACACATACCACCCGGGGGTATATATCTCCGCAATGAGATACCCATAGGGGGTATCGACACGCCCCCTGACGCCGCGCGCGCAAGGCTCCCGACGTTCTGGACGTGTCATGACGGAAGGAGCGACCGGTGGCCGATCGACGCAATGAACGCGAGCTGTCACAGAATGCCGAGACCGGCGGCACCGTCAATGCGGGCTGCACCGCCTGCGCGTCCGACGACGCCGACGCCGACGCCGCCTGCGCGACCGGCAATGCCGACGCCGACGCCGACGCCGCCTGCGCGCCCTCCGTCCCCGCTCCCGCCGACGCCCCCCGCCCGTGCTGCTGCGAGCGCCACAAGCACACGCCGCGCTCTGCCGAGCTGCAGCGTGACGTGAACGCGCGCCTCAACCGCGTGATCGGCCAGCTCAACGGCGTGAAGGCCATGATCGACGACAACCGCTACTGCGGCGACGTCCTCACGCAGCTCGCGGCGGCGCAGTCGGCGCTCTCCGCCGTGTCTCGCAAGCTGCTGCAGGAGCACCTCCAGACGTGCGTCGTCGAGCAGATCCGCGAGGGCGACACGGAGGTGATCGACGAGCTCATGCAGCTCATCAAGAAGTTCTCGTAGCGGGACGCGCCGGCGCCAGTCATTCCGCGCCACCGCCCCGCGCCTCGACCTCATCGACAGCCAACAGACCCGCGTGCCCCCGCGCCCCCACGCGCCGGCCGCGACACGAAGGAAAGGAGGTGCGCGTCGTGAAGGAGACCTTTGACATCACGGGCATGACGTGCGCCGCGTGCCAGGCGCGCGTGCAGAAGTCGGCCGCCGGCGTGCCCGGCGTCACCGACGCAAACGTCAACCTGCTCAAGAACAGCATGGTGCTGGACTTTGACGGCAAGCCGGAGACGGTTCGCGCCGTGTGCGACGCCATCAAGAAGGCAGGCTACGGCGCCACGCCGCGCGACGGCGGCGCGAAGGGAGACGGCGCGCAGGGGGGCGGGACGTCCCGCATGACGCCCACGCGCGAGGACGTCACCGCCGTCGCCCAAGCGGCCGCGCGCGACAAGCTGCGCCGCCTGATCGTCTCGGCCGTCTTCGCCGTGCCGCTGTCGTACCTGTGCATGGGAGACATGCTGGGGCTCTGGCCGCTGCCGCCGTTCCTGGCGGGCATGCAGAACATGATGCTGCTCGCGCTCGTGGAGCTGCTGCTGCTCGTGCCGATCCTCGTCGCGAACCGCTCGGTCTTCGCCGTCGGCTTCAAGACGCTCGCGCACGGCGCGCCGAACATGGACGCCCTCATCGCGCTCGGCGCCGGCGCGTCCACGATCGTGAGCGTCGTCGCCGTCTTCCAGATGGCGTTCTGGTCGGGGCGCGGCGACCTCCAGATGGTGCACGAGGCGATGCAGCGCACGACCTTTGACTCGGCGGGCATGATCCTGACGCTCATCCTGCTGGGCAAGTACTTTGAGGCGCGCAGCAAGTGCCGCACGACCGACGCGATCACCGCCCTCATGGACCTCGCGCCCAAGACGGCCACGCTGCTGCGCGACGGCGTCGAGCGCCCCGTGCCCACCGAGGACGTCCGCGTCGGCGACGTGCTGGTCGTGCGCGCCGGCGAGCGCGTCCCTGTGGACGGCGTCGTGCTTGAGGGCTCCGCGTCCGTCGACGAGAGCGCCATCACCGGCGAGTCCGTGCCCGTCCAGAAGGTCGTGGGCTCGGCCGTCACCGGCGCCACGGTCTCCTCTGCCGGCTGGTTCACGATGGAGGCGCGCGCGGTCGGCGACGACACGGCGCTCGCCGGCATCATCCGCCTCGTGGACGAGGCGACCAGTTCCAAGGCGCCCATCGAGCGCGTGGCCGACCGGATCGCCGGCGTGTTCGTGCCCGTCGTCATCGCGATCGCCGTCGTCACCTTCGTGATCTGGATGATCGTCGCCCACGACTTCGCGACGGCGCTCAACCACGCCGTCTCCGTGCTCGTCATCAGCTGCCCCTGCGCCCTCGGCCTCGCGACGCCGACGGCCGTCATGGTCGGCACCGGCCGCGGCGCGCGCAGCGGCATCCTCGTGAAGAGCGCCGAGGCGCTGGAGACCGCCTGCCGCCTGGACACCGTGGTGCTCGACAAGACGGGCACCATCACCGCCGGGAAGCCGCAGGTCACCGACGTCGTGCTCGCTGATGGCGTCGATGAGGCCGAGCTGCTCGGCCTCGCCGCGGCCGTCGAGCGCAAAAGCGAGCACCCCCTGGCCGCCGCGATCGTGACCTACGTCGACGAGAGGGCCGCCGCGAGCGCCGCCACGCCCGCCGGCG
>CACZRK010000249.1 GCA_902783515.1 uncultured Coriobacteriaceae bacterium
CCCGGCGGCGCCTCGCCGTCGTCACGGGCGGGTCACGCGGCATCGGTCGCGCCGTCGCCGAGCGCCTTGCCGCCGACGGCTGCGACGTCGCGATCGTCTACGCGGGCAACGAGACCGCCGCCGCCGAGGCGGTGGCACGGGTCAGCGCCGCGCGGGCCGGGGCGCAGGCCGCCGCGTACCGCTGCGACGTCTCGGACGCCGACGAGGTCAAGGCGACCTGCAAGCGCATCGTGGACGAGATGGGCGCGCCGAGCGTCCTGGTCAACGACGCCGGCATCACGCGCGACGGGCTGCTCATGCGCATGAGCGAGGACGACTTCTCCCGCGTCATCGACGTGAACCTGAAGGGCGCCTTCCTCATGATCAAGGCCCTCTCACGCCAGCTGCTGCGCGCACACGCGGGGCGCATCGTGAACGTCTCGTCGGTCATCGGCCTGATGGGCAACGCCGGCCAGGTCAACTACGCCGCGAGCAAGGCGGGCGTCATCGGCCTGACGAAGTCCGTGGCGCGCGAGTTCGCCTCGCGCGGCGTCACGTGCAACGCGGTCGCGCCCGGCTTCATCCAGACGGCCATGACCGACGCGCTGTCCGACGAGGTGCGCGCCTCCTACGAGCGGCAGATCCCGCTCGGCCGCCTCGGCACGGCGGACGACGTCGCGAGCGTGGTCGCGTTCCTCGCCAGCGAGGGCGCGGGCTACGTGACCGGCGAGGTCATCCGCGTGGACGGCGGCATTCGCATGTAGGCGGCGCCCGCGGCATCGCACGAACGACATCAGAGTCAGAGCTCGCGCAGAGCGTACACAGACAGGAGCAGACAGATGCGCAGAGTCGTCATCACCGGCATGGGGGCCGTCACGCCCCTCGCCCTGGACGCGCCGGGGACCTGGGAGGCCCTCAAGGAGGGCAGGAGCGGCATCGACCTCATCGACCGCTTTGACACCGCCGACTTCAAGGTGAAGGTCGCCGCCGAGGTCAAGGGCTTTGACGCCACGAGGTACCTCTCCAAGCAGGAGGTGCGCCACAACGACCTGTGCACGCAGTACGCGATCGCCGCGGCCGACGAGGCCGTGGACGACGCCGGGCTGGTCGTCGCGGGCAGCGCGCGCGCCGCGGCCGAGGGTGCCGGCGAGCCGAACATCCAGGCCGAGCGCCTGGGCACCTACATCGGCAGCGGCATCGGCGGCTTTGAGACGATGTACGAGCAGATCACGACGTACAACGAGAAGGGCCCGCGCCGCGTCTCGCCGTTCATGATCCCGATGATGATCGCCAACATGCCGACCGGCGCCGTCTCCATCCGCCACCACGCGCTCGGGCCGACCCTGCCCGTGGTCACCGCGTGCGCCACGTCCTCGAACACGATCGGCGAGGCGTTCCACGCGATCCGCGACGGCCAGGCCGACGCCATCCTGGCGGGCGGCGCCGAGGCGCCGATCATCGGCATCGCCGTGGCCGCCTTCACGAGCTGCATGGCGCTCACGAAGAACCCCGACCCGTCGTGCGCATGCCGCCCGTTTGACGCGAACCGCGACGGCTTCGTCATGGGCGAGGGCGCGGTCGTCCTCGTGCTGGAGGAGCTGGCGCACGCGCGCGCCCGCGGCGCGAAGATCTACGCCGAGGTCTGCGGCTACGGCAACACCGCCGACGCCTACCACATCACCTCGCCCGACCCCGAGGCGGGCGGCATCGCCCGCGCCATCAGGCTCGCGGCCGACGAGGCGGGCATGGACCCGTCGCAGGGCCTGTACATCAACGCGCACGGCACGTCCACCAAGCTCAACGACGCGTGCGAGACGAAGGGCTTCAAGGCCGCGCTCGGCGAGGACGCCGCCCGCGCCGCGAAGATCTCCTCCACGAAGTCCATGACGGGCCACATGCTGGGCGCGACCGGCGCCATGGAGGCGATGGCGAGCGCGCTCGCGCTGCGCGACGGCGTGGTCCCGCCCACGATCAACCTCGTCGAGCCGGACCCGGCGTGCGACCTGGACTACACGCCCGGCGTCGCCGCGGCGTTTGACGCGACGTGGGCGCTCTCGACCTCGCTCGGCTTCGGCGGCCACAACGCGGCGCTCGTGTTCAAGAAGTACGACGGGGAGGCATGAGGCAGGATGGACCTGAAGACGCTTCGCGGCATCGCCGAGCTCATGGACGAGCACGGCCTGACGCACCTGAAGATGGACGTTGACGGCGGCAAGCTGGAGATCGACCGCGGCCCGCGCGAGGTGCTCGCCCCGCAGCAGCATCCGGTCGTCGTGCTGCCCG
>CACZRK010000250.1 GCA_902783515.1 uncultured Coriobacteriaceae bacterium
CACGACCTGCGGGAGGCGCTCGGCGTCCGCCGGCAGGGGGCGCTCCGCGTCGACCGCGACGTCAAAGGTGACCAGCCCCTCGTCAAAGGTCGGGCACGCAGCCACCACGACCCCCTCCGGGCTCACCGCGAAGCTCCCGCCGGCGAGGACGGCGTCGTCGTACCCGCCGACCCCCTGCAGCGCGGCGACCCATCCCGACGTCGCCTCCACGAGGCCGCGCAGCGCGCCGTCGGCCAGCCCGGCGACCATGAGCGTGGAGGCGTCCTCGTGCGCGTACGCCAGGGAGGGGCACAGGATCGTCAGGTCGGCGCCGCCCTCGACCGTCAGCGCCGGGGAGCCGTCAACGCCCACCTGCACGACCGCGCCGTTGACGCACAGCGCGGCGGCCGCCTCCTCGGGCGCGGACGCGTCCGTGCCCGCCCGCCGGCTCTCGCCCAGGCGCAGCGGGCCGGCGACGCCGTCGTGGCACAGGAAGACCTCCACGTAGCTCGCCTCGCCGTCGCGCACCGGCGTGGGCAGCAGCGTCGCGACGCTCGCGCGCGCGGCGTAGGCGTCGATCGCGTCGAGCATGTCCAGCTCGAACGCGCACGAGGCGCACACGCCCGACGCCGCCGTGCCCGTCAGCGTCGTGACCGGAAAGACGAGCACGTCGGCGCCGAGCCCCCGCGCGCGATCCGCCGTCGCGAGCATGCGTCGCGTCGTCTCGGCGAAGTCCCCCGGGACCGTGTCCAGCTGTGCCAGTGCCACCCGCATGTCGGGCCCTCCCCCGTCCTGTGCCCGCGCCGCGTCGACGCGAAGGGGCCGAGCCACCGGCGACGTTCGCGGTGATCCCGGCCCCCCATGATGATAGCCTGCGCGCCGCATGCGCGCGGCGCGGATCGGGCGGCCCGCCTCGGGGCCACCCCTGTCGCTCGCCTAGAACGCGGCCTTCCACAGGCCGTGCAGGTTGCAGAACGCGTACGCGGTGCCGTGCTCGACGCCGCCGAACGTCGTCGTGGGCTCCTGGCCCGGCTTGAGGTAGTGGATCTCCACGCGATCCTCGGCGACCAGCGCGATCCACTCGATGTAGTGCTCCTCCGTCATGGGGTGGATCACGCTGCCGACGGTGACCTTGATGGCGTGGCCGCCGTGCAGCTGCTCGACGACGGGGACGTGCTTCTCCTGCGCCGCGTCGGTGGAGTTGGCGGCGATGGGCTCCATCTTGGTCCCGCAGCACACGGGGTTCACGCCGCTGTCATTGATGGTGACGAGGACGTTTCCGCAGGTGTTGCAGCGATAGAACGTGGGCTCTGCCATACGAATACCCTCTCTCTTCCACGGGGCGTGCGCCCCGGACCGACTCTGCTCCCGACGGGCCGCGAGGGTCCCGCCGGTCGCGCCGCGCCGCGTGGCGCGACGACTGGCCCCAGTGTACAGGGTCGTCCGCCCGATGTGTGATGGTCCCCGGCGTTTTCCGCTACGATGGCACAGCGACCGCTCGCAGCCGCCAGGCTGCCGGCCGCGCGGGCGCGGGCGCGCACGTTTGGGCGTGGCGTGCGCGTGACGCGGTGAGCCTGTGGAGGGCCGTCGATGGCGTCGCGCGGGCGGCCGCGGCGCGGGTGACGAGTAGCAGATCACGGAGGAGGGGACGTCGATGAGGGCGTTGGTGCAGCGCGTGACCGAGGCGAGCGTGCGCGTGGACGGACGGGTCACCGGGCAGATCGGGCGGGGGCTGCTCGTCCTGCTCGGCGTGGGCCGCGCGGACGGCCGCGAGCAGGCGGACCGCCTCTGGGCGAAGATCTCCCGCATGCGCGTCTTCGCCGACGCGGACGGGCGCACGAACCTCGCGCTCGGCGACGTGGGCGGCGCCGTGCTCGTCGTGAGCCAGTTCACCCTCTACGCAGACTGCCGCCGCGGCAACCGCCCGTCCTTCACCGACGCCGGCGACCCCGCCGCGGCGCGCGAGCTCTACGCGTACTTCTGCGACCTCGTCCGCGCGACCACCGGCGAGGTCCAGACCGGCTCGTTCGGCGCCGACATGAGCGTCGCCCTCGTCAACGACGGCCCGTTCACGATCTGGCTCGACACCGACGACCTCGCCGCCGGCCGGCCGGCGCGCTAGTCGCGCGCGAGCCCCCGCAGCGCGATCTTGGCGGAAAGGTCCTCCAGGGCGTGGAAGCGGTGCGAGATCGCGTTCTTCTCGCCCGGCTCGAGCTCGGCCATGGTCCTGCCGGGCGTGTCCTGCGGCAGGAAGAGCGGATCGTAGCCAAAGCCGTGCTCCCCGCGGGGCTCGTGGCCGATCGCGCCCTCGCAGTACCCCCTGCCGGTGAGGCACACGTCGTCGCCCACGAGCGCGACGCAGCTCGCGAAGCGCGCCGTGCGCGCGTCGTCGGGC
>CACZRK010000251.1 GCA_902783515.1 uncultured Coriobacteriaceae bacterium
CGCCCGTCGCCGGCAGCGGGAGCGCCGTGACGTGCGCGACGCCCATGTCGGCCATCGTGAGCAGCGTCTTCTGCCAGCTGCGGCCGGTCTGCCCGGGGATGCCGTACGACAGGCGCGCGTCCACGCGCGTCAGGTGGAACATCGCGAGGTAGGAGAGCGCGTTCTGTACGTCCTGGCGCGTGTGGGGCATGCCGAGCGCGGTCAGCTCGTCGTCGTGCACGCTTCGGACGTCAAGGATGACGCGGTTCACGCCGCAGCCCGTCCAGTCGGTGAGGCTCGGGGTGCAGACGGTGAGGGGGTTCGCCTCAAGGGCGACCTCCGCGTGCGGCCCCACGCACAGCCGGTCGCGCAGGTGACGCACGAACGCGGAGGTCGCGTCGGCGTTCGCGACGCTCGCGCCGCCGCCGAGCCTCACGGCGGCGACGGGGCGCGCGCACGTCTCCTCGTCAAGGGACGCCAGCTCGCGCTCCAGCGCGCCCACGTACGCGAGCTTCGCCGCGTGGTCGGCGACGTAGGGCTGGCCGACGCCGCAGCGCGGGGACTGCAGCTCAAACGGGAACGACACGTACGCGACGAGCGGCGCGGGCTCGCGCGCGGGCACCCCCGCCTGCACCCCGTCCGTCTCGACGCCATGCGCGCCCGCCTGGCTCGTCACCTCGTCGGCCATGTGGATCCCCCCTCGATCGGCACGGGCCCGGGCCGCGCACGCGCGTGGCGCACGCGGTCCGGGGACCCGCGCATTCAGTCGTGCGTCAGCCTACAGCTTGCCCACCGTGTGGCCGGCCACCCAGCCGTGCGTCATCGCCATGCCCACGGAGTTGCCGGCGAACGGCGTGGAGTAGCCCAGGCCGTAGCGGCCGCCCAGGACGTTGCCCGCGGCGTACAGGCCCTTGATGGGCGTCCAGTCGTAGCGCATGACGTTCTGCGAGCCGTCGGTGACCAGGCCGCTCAGCGTGACCATCATGGGGCTGGCGGTGTGCGAGAGGTTCGCGGTGCCGCCGTAGAACGGGGGCGTCTCGATCGGCACCATGTAGGCCTTGTCCTTGCCGTAGTCGGTGTCGCCGTCCTGGGAGTGGCAGAGCTCGTTGTAGTGGGCGATGGCGTCCAGGAGGTTCTGCTTCGCCTCGCCCTCGTAGCCGAGCATGTCCGCGAGCTCCTCCAGCGTGTCGGCGCCGTAGACCGTGCCGCCCATCATCTTGCGCTCGGCGAGGTTGGCGCCGACGACGAAGGACCCCTCGGGGTTGCCGATCTCGACGGCGTCCATGCCCTTCTCGAGCTGGGTCATGTAGTCGTCCATGCCGAAGTTCGGCGCGCCGTGGTCCAGCGGCGCGCTGCCGACGGTCTGCTTCCAGTTCGCGTCGGTCACGTAGCAGGCGAGGCCGGCCGGCTGCCGCAGGCAGACGGGCTGCAGCTGGGCGATGGCGCCCTCGTTGCAGAAGCGCTTGCCCTCGGCGTTGGCGACGAACAGCGGGGCGGTGCCCCACGGGCCGCTCGCGCCGCCGCCGATCGCCATCCAGCCGCGCGGGCTCGGCTCGATCATGCCGCCCGCCCAGACGCCCATCTTGTGGCCGGCGCCGTTGCGGATGGCGGAGCTGCTCCAGTCCTCGGCGGTCGAGCCGGCGCGCTCGCCCCACTCCATGCCCTCGTTGAGCAGCGCCCAGCACATCTTGGGGTCGCCGATGAAGTCGCCGGAGGCGAGGATGACGCCCTTCTTGGCGTTGTACTGCACGTAGGCGCCGTCGTTCGTCTGGGCGATCAGGCCGGTGACGTCGCCCGCCTCGTTCTGGACGAGCTCGACGCCGGTCGTCTGGAAGTACCAGTCCGCGCCGTGCTCCTGCGTGTAGCGGACGATCCACTTGTGCACGAACTCGATGTTGTTGCCCTGGTAGCCGTAGAACTGCGCATTGCACGGCCAGGTCTTGTACCCGCCGCACTCGATCGGGTAGGTGACGTTCGCGCCGCTCCAGGCGGCCTGCGTGTTGCACAGCGGGTACTGGAACATGTCGGACATGTCAAAGGTGCCCTCGTCCGGCACCGGCTCGCCGTCGATGACGACCATCGTGCCCGAGAGGTAGACGGCGCCGTCCTCCTCCTTGCGCTCGGCGGCGTAGGAGTCGTAGACCTCCTTGTAGCGGTCGAACATCGGGCCGGAGTTCTGGACGAAGGACCGGACGATGTCGGGGTTCACGCGGCCGGCGGCGCGCTTGCAGAACTCCGCCGCGATCTCGCCGGTGTTGTAGGGGCCGAAGCCGCGGTCGATGAGGAACTGCGAGTTCACGTGGCCGATGTCCTCGCCGTACCAGCCGGCCATGTTGGAGCCCGTGCCGTTCTCGTCCACGTAGTTGCCCCAGGGCTGCTGCTCGATCGTGGCGACCGTGCAGCCCTCGTCGACGGCGCCGAGCGTCGCCATTAGGCCGGCGTGGCCGCCGCCGAGGACGACGACGTCGTAGTCATAGGTCTGGGTGATCTGGCTCGCGGGGATCTCGGGCTTGGTGCCCAGCCAGTCGCCGGGGCCGCAGTAGCCCTTGACGCGGGCGTCCTCCTGGACGGCCTCCGCCTGCGCATACACGACCTCCTTGGCGCCGCCGGGGCCTCCAG
>CACZRK010000252.1 GCA_902783515.1 uncultured Coriobacteriaceae bacterium
CGTCGCGCTGCGCGCGCGGCTCGACCGCGCGGCGGCCTATCTGGCCGCGAACCCTCGCACGACCTGCGTCGTCTCGGGCGGCCGTGGGCGCAACGAACCGACGAGCGAGGCGGCGGGGATGGCGTCGTACCTCGTGGCGCGCGGCGTCGCGCCCTCCCGCCTGCGCCAGGAGGCGCGCTCGCGCACGACGGAGGAGAACCTGCGGCTCAGTGCCGCCCTCCTCGACGTCAGCCGCCTGCGCGTGGGCATCGTGACCAGCGACTTTCACGTGTTTCGTGCGGTGCGGACGGCACGGCGGCTCGGGTACGGGCGCGTCTGCGGCATCGCGGCGCGATCCACCGCGTGGTGCTTGCCGAACAACCTGCTGCGCGAGTCGCTCGCGATCGTGAAGGCGGCGCTCGCGCGACTCTACGCGCGGCGAGGCTGACGCGCGAGGGTCGCCCGCCGCACCCAGGCGAGCGCCGCGAGCATCGCCGCGCCGGTGAGCACCCAGGAGATGGGGTAGACGGCGATGAGCGTCAGGAAGGTGGGGCGGGCGGCGAACGCCGTGCAGACCCAGACGATGCGCAGCAGGCACGACCCGACCACGGTGATGACCGTCGGCAGCAGCGAGACGCCCATGCCGCGCATCGCGCCGGCGGGCACCTCAAAGAGGAACGGCAGGAACTCGAGCGCCTGGACGAGCCACATGCGCGGGATCGCGAACGCGAGCACGCCCGCGCTCGTCGTGAAGGCTGCCAGGAACACGCCCGACAGGCTCGCGAACAGGATGCCGAGCGCGGCGGCGAACCCGCACCCGAAGGCCATGCAGAGCCAGAAGACCCGGCGGCAGCGGTCGTATGCGCCCGCGGTGTAGTTCTGCCCGATGAAGGTGACCGCCGCCGAGGCGAACGCCGAGACCATGAAGTAGGTGAAGGACTCGTAGTTCCATGTTGCCGCGCACGCCGCGATCGCGTCGGGCCCGAAGCCGTTGATCGCCCACTGGATCAAGATGTTTGAGACGGCGAAGATCGCGGTCTGCAGGCCGGCGGGCAGGCCCATGCGCAGGATGACGCGCAGCGAGGCGCCGTCGACGCCGCCGCCCAGCCGCAGGCGGAAGGGTCCGGGCTGGCGCGCGAGGCAGCGGAGCGTGAGTCCGGCGGCCAGCGCGTTGGACAGGCTCGTCCCGAGCGCCGCGCCGGTCACACCGAGGTCGAGCAGGACGGCGAGCAGCAGGTCAAGCGCAACGTTCGCCGCGCAGGCGATCGCGAGGACCAGCAGCGGCGTGCGGCTGTCGCCCTTGCTGCGCAGCACCGCGCTGCCGAAGTTGTAGACGCCCACGAACGGCAGGCCGGCGCAGTAGGTCGCCAGGTAGGCGCTCGCCGCGTCAAGCACCTCGCCGGGCGCGCCGGTCACGCGCAGCAGTGGTCGGGACGCCGCCATGCCGATGACGGCCAGGATGACGCCGATCGCGACGGACAGCGTCACCGCCGTGCGCACCGACCGGGCGATGCCGTCGCGGTCCCCGCGGCCGATGCGCATCGCGACCTCCACGTTCGCGCCGACCGAGGTGCCGACGAGGAAGTCCAGATACAGGGCGACGATCGGCGTCGTGGCCCCGACGGCCGCCAGTGCCTCGCTGCCCACGAATCTGCCGAGCACCGAGCCGTCGGCCATCGTGAAGAGCTGCTGGACGATGCTGGTCGCGGCCAGCGGCAGCGCGAACGCGACCAGCTTGCGGGCGAGCGGGCCGTGCAGCATGTCCACCTCGCCCCGCCGCCGGTCGTCCCCGCCGTCAGGGCCCGCCGTCGTCGCGGCCGTCGTGTCCTGCGCCATCAGACCCCTCGCCCCTCGCGATCTCCAACCGTCCCGCGTCCCGCGCCGCGCGCCCTCGCCTTGTGACGGGCGCCCGCGGCGACGCATCGCGGACTATACGCGCCGCGTGCGCGTGCCGCGGGCGACGCCGGCATCGCACACGCCCGATCCACATGGCGCGGGGCGACGGGTGCGATACTGAGGGGTCAGAGCTGCCACGCCGTGCCGGACGGGTGCGCCGGACTCAGGGAAGGGACGCGGATGCTGCACATCGGATGCCATCTCTCGACGTCGGGAGGCTTTACGCGCATGGGGCGCGACGCGCTCTCGATCGGCGCGGACACGTTCGCGTTCTTCACACGCAACCCGCGCGGCGGGCGCACGCGCGAGCTCGACCAGGCCGACGTCCAGGGGCTGATCGACATCATGCGCGCTCACGGCTTCGCGCCGCTCGTGGCGCACGCCCCCTACACGCTGAACCTCTGCTCGAACCGCGAGGAGGTCCGCCAGTTCGCGCGCCAGACGCTCGCCGACGACCTGCGGCGCATGGAGGCGCTCCCGGGCTCGTACCTGAACTTCCACCCCGGCAGCCACATGCGCCAGGGGGTGGAGGCGGGCGTCGGGATGATCGCCGACGCCCTCAACGACATCCTCTGGGAGGGCATGGCGACGACCGTGCTGCTGGAGACCATGGCGGGGAAGGGCACGGAGGTCGGGGGCACCTTCCGGGAGCTCGCCGCGATCATCGACCAGGTCAACGAGCCGCTGCGGGCGCGGCTGGGCGTCTGCCTGGACACCTGTCACGTCCACGACGCCGGCTACGACCTGGCGGGCGACCTGGACGGGGTGCTGGCCGCCTTTGACGAGGCGGTCGGCCTGGGCCGACTGCGCGCCGTGCACCTCAACGACAGCAAGAACCCGCTCGGGAGCCACAAGGACCGCCACGAGCGCATCGGCCAGGGCGACCTGGGCCTGGACGCCTTCGCGCGCATCGTCACGCACCCGGCGCTGCGCGACCTGCCCTTCATCCTGGAGACGCCCAACGACCTGCCGGGCTACGCGCAGGAGATCAGCCTGCTGCGAGGGCTCGCCGGCTGAGCGCGCCGGCCGCCGACCGGGACTGGCGGCGCCCGCCGCCCTCGCGACCACGCGCGAGCGCGCAGCACGAACGACACACGACGTACGGAGGACCA
>CACZRK010000253.1 GCA_902783515.1 uncultured Coriobacteriaceae bacterium
GCCGCGCACGGCGAGAAGTGCTTCACGCAGGCCGTCGTCGCCGTAGCGGACGGCGTCGTCGTCGCCGCGAACATCGACGACTACCAGCTGATGGACAAGGCGACCAGCGTCTGCGTCCCGAACACCGACAGCGACTTCGGCGCCGGCTTCGCGGACGCTACGAAGGGCCTGGCCTCTAAGTCCGACAACCACGAGGCCTACAGCGCCCACATGGCCGAGAAGGCCGGCGCCACGCAGGACTGGCTCGTCTCCATCCAGGCCATCGAGGCTTATCTGACGGGTAAGACCGTCGAGGAGCTGACCGAGGCCGTGCAGCAGGGCGTGGACACCATCGCCGGCTGCACGCTGGCGGACGCCGCCGGCTACCTCGCCCTGGCCGTCTCCGCCGCGACCGACGAGACGCTCGCGACGACCGGCGTCTACGACGGCGATCCGTCGACCCTGGAGATGGGCCGTGCGAACACCGGCAGCCACGGCCACTACGGCTTCGCGAACGTCGTGACGCTCTCCCAGAACGGCGTCATGTGCGCGGCGTCCATCGACGAGTTCCAGTTCCTTGACCCGACGACCGAGGGCGTCGTCGCCGTCCCGAACTCCGACGCCGGGTTCGGCGAGGGCTACGTCGCCGGCAAGGTGCTCGCCTCCAAGTCCCAGAGCAACGTCGCCTACAGCGCCGCGATGGCCGAGAAGGCCGGCGCCACGCAGGACTGGCTCGTCTCCATGCAGGCCATCGAGGCTGGCGTCGCCGGCGTGCCCGTGATGAACACCGTTGGCCTCGGCGTCGACACGATCTCTGGCTCCACGCTCACCTCCACCACCAGCTACGCCGCCTCCTGCGGCATCGCCGCCGTCAAGGGCGCGTAGCGCACCGCGCACCTCACGCCTTCGGGTCGAACGGGCGCGACCGCGCCCATCTCGCGAGCCGGCGTCTTCCCTTGGGGCGCCGGCTCGCGCCGTCTGCCGGCGTGTCCGTCTGGGGGAATGGCCGCGCGCCCGTGGCCGCGCGGGGGCGCGCCCAACGTATGGCGGTATACTGCCGCATGACTATGCTTTTCGCGAGAAAGGGGCGCTGGCGCATGGCGATCGGGCAACCGAGGGAGGCGCATGCGAAGGGGCCGGGGACAGGCGCGCCCGAGGCGCGTCGCGACGCCTCAGGCGCGCCCGATGGCAACGACGGCGCCCCCACCGCGGCGCAGCGGCGCGTCGTCTCGCTCTGCCTGCTGGCGGGCCTCGTCATGGCGCTCAGCTTCGTGGAGATACCGGCGTTCGTGCCGTGGCTCAAGTACGACCCCTCCGGCGCGGTCTCGCTGCTCGCCACGATCGCCTTCGGCCCCGTGCCCGCCGTCGCCATCACCGTGGTGGGATGGCTCCCCCACCTCTTCTTTGACCCGTTCGGCACGCTCATCGCCATCGTCACGATGGCGTGCGCCATCGCCGCCCTCGCCGGCGCACGCCGCCTGCTGCCCGGCAGGCCGGGTACGCTCGTGGGGCTCGGGGTCGCGAGCGTCGTGTTCGTCGCGGTGGCGCTGCTGCTGAACGTGCTCATCACGCCGCTCTACAACGCCATGACCGTCCAGGGCGTCCTCGCGCTGGTCGTCCCCGTGCTGCTGCCGTTCAACCTCGTGAAGGTCGGCCTCTGCGACGCGATCACGCTCGCGCTGCTGGTCGCCCGCCGCCGTCTTGCGACGCGAACGAGCGACGGGCGCTGAGCAGAAAGTCGTGCAGACGCCCTCGCTGCGCCTCCGCGAACAGAAGGCCGTACGCGCACGAGGCGTCCGCCGCGAACGGCACGCTGATGAGGGGGACGTACTGCGGCGCGACCGTTGTCGGCAGGAGGTAGACCACGTCACCGTCCTCGGCGAGCCTGATGCTCGCGCGCAGCTCGCGCTCGGGGATCTCGCGCAGCTGGACCTCGGGGCAGACGCCGTCCAGCATGTCCTGCACGCTGCGCGCCCAGTCCAGGCTGAACACGTACACGCGCTGCCCGATGAGGTCGCGCGGGGCGATCCGCTCTCGATGGGAGAGCGGGTTGCGCGTGGAGAGCACGCAGCAGCGCTCGACGCGCGCGAGCCGCTGGAACGTCACGCCCTCCCGCGCCTGCTGCGCGACGCCCTCCACGACGTCGTAGGCGCCCGCGAGCAGGTCGGCGACGGGATCGGCGCCGACCGGCGCGTAGTCCACGTCCATCGACGGGTGCTCGCGCAGGAACGCCGGGACGAACCGCGCGAACAGGTTCAGCCCGTAGCTCTCGGAGGCACCCAGCCGGATCACGTCCCGACCCGGGCGCGCGAGCTCGTGGCAGCGGGCGAGCAGCGCCGAGAGGTCGCGGTCCATGCGCACACACCCCTCGTAGAACAGCGTCCCCGCCGCCGTGGGGCACACGCCCTGCGCGGTGCGGTCCAGAAGGCGGAACCCGACCTCGCGCTCAAGCCGACCGATCTGCTGCGCGACCGACTGCGGCGTCACGAACGCCTCGCGCGCCGCGGCCGAGAAGCTCCGCTGCTCCACGACCTTCAGGAATAGCCGCACCTGCCTCGTGTTCATGTGACTCCCCCCTGCCGACCCCCAGGCTCTACGCTTCAACTTGTTCGTTGAAGACCCTACATACTATCGGCACTTCACGCACACGCAACCAACGTGATATGTTCATGAAAAGCGCACGCCACAGGGGGTGGCGCGCGAGGCGCCGTGCATGGGGATGCAGGGCGCCCGGTCAGTCTTGACGGGCGAGACGCGCCCGTCATCTCAGGGAGGAATCGCATATGCGCAACGAGTTCACCCGCAGGGGCTTCGTGAAGGGCGCCGCTCTCGGCCTAGCCGCGTCCGGCCTCGCCGCCGGCACCGCCATGGCCGCCGAGTCCGCGAAGAAGGACGCCGCGGCGTCCTCCAAGGCGTCCGACGCCGTGGCGTGGGACGCCGAGTACGACGTCGTGGTCCTGGGCCTGGGCGGCGCGGGCGCCAACGCGGCGGTCGCGGCCTTTGAGGAGGGCGCGAAGACCCTGGTGTGCGAAAAGGCCCCGGAGGGCCAGGAGCCCTGCAACACGAAGGCCTCCGGCCAGTTCGTCATGGCGACCGACGACGCCGACCAGCTCTACGCCTACCTCTCCCAGCTCATGGGAAAGTTCACGAACTGGGATGAGGACGCGCTGCGCGGCTTCTGCGACGGCGCCGCGGAGAACTTCGCGTGGATGTGCGGCCCGATGGGCGCCGACCCCGCGGTGGTCTACCCCGAGAAGA
>CACZRK010000254.1 GCA_902783515.1 uncultured Coriobacteriaceae bacterium
CTCGCCCTTGATCCACAGGCGAAGCCCCGTCGCGTACAGCGCGCCGATCATGCCGGCGACGCCCATCGCGCACACGAGCACGAGCACAAAGTTCATCACTTCCTGCGTCATTGGTGATCCCCTCCCCTACGCCGCGATCCGGGCGGACGCCGCGTCTTTGCGCGCCGTCGCCTTCTGCGTCGACTCGTTGCTGTTCACGTTATGAGCGTTGACGGGATTGCGCTGCGAGAGGCGCACGATGCCGAGCGCGATCGCGATGGCGGCGAGGACGGCGATGACCGTGCCGCCGATGCCGGTCTTGCACAGGGCGCACGCCGCGGCGCCGACGACGCCGGCGGCCGGGAAGGTCACGAGCCAGGCGATGAGCATGCGCGCCGCGACGGCCCAGTTGACCTGCGAGCCGCGCTTGCCGAGGCCGGAGCCGATGATCGAGCCGGAGCAGACCTGCGTCGTGGAGAGCGCGAAGCCGAGGTGCGAGGAGACCAGGATCGTCGCCGCCGAGCTCGCCTCGGCCGCAAAGCCCTGGGGCGTGCTGATCTCGGTGAGGCCCTTGCCCAGCGTGCGGATGACGCGCCAGCCGCCCATGTAGGTGCCCAGGGCGATCGCGAAGCCGCAGATGAAGACGACCCACAGCTCGGGGCCGGTGCCGGACTGCTGGACGCCGGCGGCGATGAGGGTCAGCGTGATGATGCCCATGGTCTTCTGGGCGTCGTTCGTGCCGTGCGAGAGCGCCACGAGGCACGCGGTCACGGTCTGGCCGTGACGGAAGCCGCTCTCCACGCGCCCCTCGTCCAGCCCGCGCACGATGCGCAGGATGATGCGCACCGCGACGAAGGCCGCCAGCCCGGCGACGACCGGGGACACGAGCGCGGGCACGAGCACCTTCGCGATGACCGCGCCGAAGTTCACGCCCTGCGCGCCGGCGCCCACGATCACGGCGCCCACGAGGCCGCCGAACAGCGCATGCGAGGAGCTGGAGGGCAGGCCGACGAGCCACGTGACGAGGTTCCACACGATGGCGCCCAGCAGGCCGGCGAGGATGAACTCGGGCCCGATGGTCACGGCCTGCTCGTTGATGATGCCGCCCGAGATCGTCTTGGCGACCTCCGTGGACAGGAACGCGCCCACGAGGTTGAGGGTGCCTGCCACGATGACCGCCGTCCGGGGCTTGAGCGCGCCCGTCGCGATGGAGGTCGCCATCGCGTTCGCGGTGTCGTGGAATCCGTTCGTGAAGTCGAACGTGAGGGCCGCCGCGATCACAAGGATCACCACGACCAAGGTTGCGATGCTCATCTGCTGCCCGCCACTCCTCTGTCCGGTTGCCTGCCGTTCGCGGCCGCCCACGCTCCGCTCACGTGCGACAGACACGAATCTCCCACTACGGATTTCCATGCTATGGACGGTTTGTAAGGTCTTTGTAAGGTCACTCGCAGATGGGGGTAAGCAATCCGGCTGGTCACTATCTCCGCAGGTGAGGAGCATTGTGCTGCACGTTGAGCGCCTCGCGAATCCACAGGTGACACACGCATGGGCAGGGGCCGGCCACCAGATCGCGCAAGCCGCAAAGACCGCGCGCCGCATCGGGTATCATGGAGGGTGAGCAGATGGCCGAGACGGTCGCCCTCCCGTGAGGCGGCGTGACGTCGACGGCCCGCACGCGGCGCATCGACCCGAGTCCGACCCGAAGGGGGAACCATGGTCACCATCATCGTCATCGCCGTCATCGTGATCGTCCTGATCGCGTTCATCACGATGTACAACAACCTCGTCACGCTGAAGAACCGGGTCAAGAACGCCTGGGCGCAGATCGACGTGCAGCTCACGCGCCGCCACGACCTGATCCCGAACCTCGTCGAGACGGTCAAGGGCTACGCGACCCACGAGCGCTCCACGCTCGAAGGCGTCATCGCCGCGCGCAACGCCGCGATGAGCGCGACCACGACTGCGGACCAGATCAAGGCCGAGAACGCCCTGACCGGCGCGCTGCGCCAGCTGTTCGCGCTCGCCGAGAGCTATCCCGAGCTGAAGGCCAACACGAACTTCGCCGACCTGCAAAAGCAGCTCACCGACACGGAGGACAAGCTCTCCTACGCGCGTCAGAGCTACAACGACTGCGTGATGGCCTTCGACAACGCGATCGAGCAGTTCCCGAGCAACATCATCGCCAACATGTTCAGCGCCAACTTCCCCAGGGCCGAGATGTACGACGCCCCGGTGGAGAGCGAGGCCGCGCCGCAGGTCAAGTTCTAGCGCCCACCGCAGGCCGGCGTCGTGAACACAGCCGGGCGACGGCCTCGCGAGAAGTGACGCAAGCCCTCGGGGCGTTCACCTCGGGGGCTTGCGTCGTTCGGGAGCCTTCGGCCCTCGGTACCGAGCTCCGTACGAGGAAGTCATCGCGTCCAGCCGCCGCGTTCATCTCTCACGCGCCAGTGACCCGCACCCCGCCGCGCGGCCGACAGAGAAATGGCGAGCCCACGGCCATGGCCGGCCCGGGGACTCGCCTCGTTCATGCTGCTCGCTATGCACCGAGGATGACGAAGAGCCACCAGAGGGGGCGCGAGAGAAGCGCGCCGAAGACGAGCGTCACCTCCAGCCATGTCGGCACGTCCCCGGATGGGACGACGATGCAGAGCACGACGATTGCGGCAACGCAGGCGATGCCGGCCCACGTGACGACGCTGGCCGCCACATCGCAAAACCTCTGCCACCTGTTGCGCGGCTCGGCCTCAGGGAACGCCCGTTGGCTCACCGGCAGCATCTCTCCTCCCCGTTCGTCCACACAGGCTTGCACAGGACGCACTCGCCAGCCCCCGGCCACGGCACGGCGCACGAGGTCCGCGATCGAGCGACCCGTCCCATACGGTGACCCGCCAGTCGTCGCCTCTCATGTGTCACCGTGATTGTACGGCATGGGCCCGTGGCCATATGTCGGCGGCGGGGGCAGCTCGCAGCCTACGCCGCGGCCGTCGCGTCCGACGCTGACGAGGCGGGCAAGGCTGAGGCGGCAGACGCTGCGGACCCCGTCGCTCCCGTCGCCGCCGTCCCCATGAGCGTGAAGGCGGTGGAGAGGCCGAAGTGCTGGTCGAAGGCCGTGCGGTCGATGAGATCGCTCGAGAGCTCGTTGGCCGAGGTCGTCTCGACGACGTCGTCGTAGGCGCCGGCCACGGTGACCGTCAGCGCGCTCGTGCCCGTGACGGCGGTCGCGCCTGCGGCGACGATGGTCACGGCGGCACCGGATGCGTCCACCACCTGGCCACCCGCCGCGACGTGCAGCGTTGAGACCTGCGCGTCCGCGGTCACGACCCAGGTGGAGGTCGCGTCCACGAAGACGTTCAGCGGTGCGTCGACGGTCGACGCGGCGGCGTTCGTCTCGACGGAGGCAGAGCCGGACCAGGTGCTGCCCTCCAGCAGGTAGAGGTTCAGCGTGGAGGTCGTGTCCACGACGACGTCGCCGGCCAGCGTCTGCGCCAGTCCCGTGAAGTTGACGGTCGCGCCGTTGGAGCCGTTCGTGCCCCAGCTGTTGGCGTCGTTGCCGGCGGCGCGGATGAGGTCGGCCGCGTCGGCGTCAAAGTCGAGCGTCGTGTTGGTGATCAGCGCGTTGGCCGTGGTGTTCGTGAAGTAGAACATCGCGCCGCTCGCGATCGCGCTGCGCAGCGTGGAGTTCGCGACCTGGAACGTGGCCGCCTCGCCCGTGGTCGCCTCGGCGTCGCCGGACATGGACTGGTAGATGATCACGCCGTCGGCGACCGGGTCGCTCGCGGTCGCCTGGGTGATCGTGCTCTCCAGCGTCGAGTTGGCGATCAGGATCGTGTTCAGGCCCTCCATGCCGGCGATCTGGCTGCCCGTGGCGGATCCCGTGACGTTGTTCACCTGGATGCTGCCCGTGGAGTAGAGGATGGGCGATCCCGAACCCGCCGTCGAGATGGTCGCGTCGGTGAGCGAGATGTAGCCGCCGCCGCGGTCATTGGCGACGCCGGCGCAGTGGTCGCCCTGCGTCGCGATGTCCACGTCGCTTGCGATGACCGTGCCGCCGTACGTGGCGTCAAGGCCGCGCGAGTTGCCGGCGGTCGTGCTGATGGAGATCGAGGTCGCGTAGACGGTCGCCCCGTCGGTCGCGAAGATGCCGTTCGAGCCCTCGCTCGTCGCGCTGAGCGCGGTGTTGTCCATATAGATGGCGCTGCCCTCGTTCACCGCGAGCGCGATGGAGTTGCAGCCGTAGAAGTTGCAGTTGTCCCCGTTCGTGTCGTCGCCCGCCTTGGTGAGCGTGCCGCCGGAGATCGTGAGCGTGCCTGCGTTCTGCGCGAGCGCGGCGTTCTGGTCGGGATCGGTGGCGGCGTAGGTCTCGCCGCTCGAGGTGACCGCGGTCCCGTCGGCCGTGAGTGCGCCGGCGTAGGTGCCCTGGTAGTCGAAGGTCATCGTGTCGGCGCCACCCATGCCGCCGCCCATGCCGCCCTCAGGCGGCTGACCGCCCTGGCCGCCCTGGCCGCTCGGCGCGTCCGGCGGCGTGCCGCCCTGACCGCCCTCGCCACCGGGCTGCGCGGTCTCGGCGCCCAGGGCACGCACAGAGATCGCCGAGGTGAGGCCAGCGAGCGCAAGAAGGCCGGCACCCAGGATCGCCGTGCGGCGCGTGATGCCGGGCCGCACGGCCACGCCCTGCGCCGCCTCGCCGGCAGCGCGCGGAGCGGACGCCTCGCGCAGGGCGGTGGCGGCGTACACCTCGCGCATGGTGACGCCCGATCCGGAGGCGACATCCGTGGCGTCCATGGCGCTCGCGCCGTTCGACATCTTCGTGCCGCCCATGCCGTACGCGTTGTTCGTGCTCATGACGTACCCCCGTTCTCCATGGCCGGTCGTCGCGGACGACGCGCGGCAAACGCGCGCGGGCCGCGGCCAACGCGACCGGCGACTCCCCCCGCGACGTGGCCGCGGGGACCTCTGAAGCGTCAGCATCTGAGAACAAGGGTACGAGGGGGCGCTGAGGCGGAGCTGAAAGGGGCCGCGCCGCGCGCTGGCGTCAGCAGAGGTGCCAAAAAGGTTGACGGGTTTTCAGGATGGGACGCCAGGCGGGCGGACGAGCGGGCGGAAGGTGGCCACACGAGCCAGGCGGCCCACGCGCGGGCGAGGTCCGACCGATCGGCGCGCGCCGATCGTCGTCCGGCGGGGGCACCCCTACCGCCCGGTCGGCACGCGGCCGCCACCGCCCGGC